>JAYVUE010000074.1:0-4121 GCA_043788195.1 Chitinophagaceae bacterium | reverse complement strand
TAATACACACCGCTTGGTAATTGTGAAGCATCGAAAACAATGGTCTCGTTTGATGCTGCAGGATAATCTTTTTCAAGTAAATTAAATAATAACCTGCCGGCTGTATCAATTATCTGTAATAATGTATGGCCTCCGTCTGTACTGAATTTTATTGTTGTTTTATCAGTGAACGGATTGGGGTAGTTAGTTATTAAACTGCTTCCGGAAGGACTTGGTGGAGCAGGTGTTTTACAGGTATTTCCATTTATCAACGGAAGGTCTTGTAACTGTCCATTTACACCTGGCGGAAATAATGCCTGAACAGTAGTTTTTGACAGACAGAACCATTTTTCAAGTAATGTAGAATAAACACTTCTGAAATCATATTGCATGGGTATATTGTCATTTACAGTAGCCGTCGTTGGAATAGTTGGATTATCTCCAAGTACACCTCCCTGAACAGGTTTGCCAAATACAAACATTGGTGCAGCAGCTCCATGGTCGGTGCCAACACTACTATTACTTTTTATCCGACGCCCAAATTCACTAAAAGTCATACCTATCACTCTTTCTTCAATACCTAAAAAGATCAGGTCATCCTGAAAAGCTTTTATAGCATCACTCACTTTTCCTAATAATGTTGCATGATTTCCTACGGTTGTATCGGCTGCAGTAGTTTGAAGGCTATGCGTATCAAAGCCACCAAAGCTTACCATATATACCCTTGTTTTTAAACCCCCTTTAACCAAACGGGCTACAATTTTCAATTGGTCGGCCAGGGAATTATTTGTTGGATATGGGTTTTGCGTTGTTACCCTTGCTGCTGCAGCAGTAATTGAGGAAGCATACTGTTGTGTTTGTTTTGCAACGTTTCTGATATAACTTAATTCTTTTCCTGCTTTTGTAGCTGGCACAGGATCATCAGTTCCATTGATCAATTGATAAAAAGAAGTTGCACTGGTAATACTCATTGCCATATTTACACTTGGGCCCTGTGTTGTTAATGTAGCAGTTGATCCGATCTGTATAGCTAAAGGATCAGGTGTGCTGGTATTAGGATAACCATTGGGAAAATTCGGATATTCATAATTGAGATACCTGCCGGCCCAGCCGCTATAAACTTCCTGGTTACTGTTACTTGCACTCATCCAGATATCAGTAGCCCTAAAATGAGAAAAATTGGGTTGAGGATAACCAACTGCCTGGATAATTTTTAATTTGTTATTGTTATACATGCTTTGTAAGCCGGTCATACTTGGATGAAGACCTGTATTTCCATATCCGTTTAAAGTTAATATACTGTTTTGAGGAATAGCAATATTTGACCGTGCAGCATTATACAGGCTATAAGTACTGATGGGTATCACCATGTTTAAGCCATCATTTCCCCCTGATAATTGCACAATAACCAATACATGGTCAGTATCGGTTCCATTTCCGATCAATGCCTGTACCAGCGGCGAATTTTGATTAAAGGCCTTTACAGAATAACCGCTTATTATTGCCGGCAATGTAACTGCCATTGATTTTCCTAAAAACTCTCTTCTTTTCATAAAGAATATTTTATTGCAGAAAAAGTTTACTGTTTAACTCAATTGATATTCACTCAAATTCATTAAATAACGGAACAGATCTTTTAACCTGGTATTAATGATATTATAATTAGCTGTAGTAGGATTTGCTATATAAGCATCCCATGCATTTGTCCAATAATAATCATACAGTTGATTACTTAAAAGCATTTGTATTTTCATTTGTTGTATAACCTGGGGTGACAGATCCATCCGGTACAAGTACTTCAATGCCTCTTTGATCAGATCATCGGGATTACCGGGGTTGGTCATAGTTTTGGCATATAATACAAAGTCAAATTGCATTTTAAATCCGTTCCTTGTATAACCTGAGTTCGTCAGCTGGTCTGTATATTGATTTCTCTTCGGCAGGGAATCGGCAGTGATCCAGATCTCATGAAATAAAGGCACCTGGTAATAAGCAGGCATACCTGCTACATTTGGAGGATCGTGAAGGTTGAGCCCCGTAACAAACATAAAAGTGTACAAGGTATTCCAGTGTCCATAATTGGTATTCCAGTCTGTTGATACAGGCATGGGTACATTAAATTCTCTCATAGAACCAATTACAATATCAGCCGGGGTTTTTATCACACAACCCTGGTTAAGTACATCATAAAAATGTTCGCTTTTAAATAAAGCAGATAAAACCGGTACGATATTATAATTATTACTGCGGAAAATAGCTGCCAGCGGAGTAATTACATTTGTTTCGGTAGCCGCATCAATTTCATAATAAACAAACCAGCGGTAAAATTTGCGGACAATGAATTTTGCCACTTCATTCTGGGCAAAGATCATATTCATCAGGTCAGTTAATTCAAGGTCTCCGGCCGTAGCCCCTGTTCTTCCTGTAATTACAGTGTTATTATAAAAAGATGAAAATGTTTTGTTTACAGTACTGTGCCGTGCAGAATTAAAGTAAGATTGATAAGTAGTACCATTGATCTGCCAGCCTGTTAATACTTTTGCAGCTTCTTTTACATCCGATTCGGTATAAAGACTGTCTGGTCCTTTACCCACGGTAAATAATTCCTGTAATTCCCTTCCAAAGTTTTCATCGGGTGCTGTGGCAGTATTTAAGTAACCATTCAGATAACGAAGCATAGCAACATCAATGGTCATATTCCTGACCATTTGTTTAAAATTACCAAGACAATTTTGTCTGATGGCTGTATTTTGCATATACACCCAATTAGCATTTCCTACATCATTGGATTCATTTCCAAAGTGATCTACCCACAAAAAAGTCATTTTCTCCCTGATACTTCTGTCCTGGTTGATCATTACCCCGGTCCACCATTTTTTATATGATGCCCTGCGCTGGCTTTGTACTGTACCATCACTGTTGATATCATTTACCCAGCTGGTTCCTTGTGCTATATTGCCATCGGGCAAAGTAGCTGTGGTAGAGGTGGTATATTCTTTAACCGGCGGAGCGGGGTTTGGTGCCGTTGGATTTAAAATTTCATCCACCGACTGGTTCATGGTCAGGTTAGCAAAATAATTTACATCAGCTTTTGCTGCCCCAAACATGGTTCGTTTTAAAAGGTGAATCACTTCATTGATTCCCCATGATCCCGTATAAGGACTAATTCCACTTAGTGTTCGTGCAGGGGAAACAAAATGTACAGGTGCCTTTTTTTTGGTTTTACCTGCGGTAAGAAAGTCTCTTCTATCCATAGCAGTATATTTGGATGAGTATGTTTAATTAAATATTACGACTAAATCGGTTTACTAAAGTTTAATTAGGGGGGATTATTTTTGTATTGGATTCCAGACGTATCTGTTAACGCTGCCTTACTGTTGTTTAATTTACTTTGCTAAGATAGATATTTTATTGAATATTTTCAATAATACCTGCTATCCCCTGCCCCCCGCCAACACAAGCAGTTACGATACCGTATTTTTTATTCAGCCGCTTCATATCATTGACGAGTTGTATGGTAAGTTTACAACCGGTACAGCCAAGGGGATGACCAAGTGCAATGGCACCACCGTTGATATTCACTATTTCAGGGTTTAATTCTAAAGCTCTTATAACGGCTAATGATTGAGAGGCAAAGGCTTCATTCAATTCGAACAGGTCAATTTGCGCAAGATTCATGCCAGCCTGCTTCAATACTTTGGGAACGGCCTCCACCGGGCCAATTCCCATAATACGGGGATGCACACCCGCACTTGCGCAATTAACTAAACGGGCAATGGGTTTTAACCCCAATTCATTTACCATTTTTTCACTCATTACAATAACAAATGCTGCTCCGTCACTGGTTTGTGAAGAATTGCCAGCAGTAACAGAACCTCCCAATGCAAAGGCAGGTTTTAATTTGGCCAGTCCTTCGGGTGAAGTATCTGCTCTAAATCCTTCATCTGTTTCTACAACATAATTGCGGTTTTGTTTTTTTCCTTTGGCATCTAAATAAATTTCTTCTACAGTAATAGGCAGGATACCGGTTTTAAAATGTCCCTCTTTTATTGCATTACCTGCTTTTAGATGGCTGTTGTAACTGAATAGGTCCTGGTCCTCACGACTTACATTATATTCTTTGGCAACAGCTTCAGCTGTTA
>JAYVUE010000073.1:0-3658 GCA_043788195.1 Chitinophagaceae bacterium | reverse complement strand
CCACAAGACCTGAAATACGAGGGTGAACATACCACTGTTGAAATTGGAGACAATACCACTATCCGGGAATTTGTAACAGTAAACAGGGGCAGTAAAGACAGGTGGACCACAAAAGTTGGAAACAATTGCCTCATCATGGCTTATAGTCATATTGCTCACGATTGTGTCGTTGGTAATAATTGTATAATGAGCAATAATACGCAGGTAGCCGGGCATGTTATGGTAGGCGACTATGCCATCATTGGTGGTATGTGTGCTATTCACCAGTTTGTACAAATTGGACAACACACTTTTATCAGCGGTGGTTCACTGGTAGGCAAAGATGTTCCGCCCTATATTAAAGCAGGCCGTACCCCGCTAAGTTATGCTGGTGTAAATTCTGTTGGATTAAAACGCCGGGGATTTTCACTGGACAGAATTAATAAAATTCTTGATATCTATCGTATCATTTATAACAAAGGGATGAATACCTCCCAGGCATTGAATTATATTGAAGAAGAATTACCCGCAACAGATGAAAGGGATGAAATTGTTACTTTTATTCGTGAAAGCGGACGTGGAATAATTAAACGATATACCAAGGGTAGTATGGATGATGAGTAAAGGCCCCTCACCTATCCTCTCCCCGAGGGGTAAAGGGAAATGTAGAAGATAGAAGCAAAGATTGAATTTTTATTTTTTTGGTACAAGTATTTGAAGCTCTGCTCGTCATCGTTGTGTCACTCACTTATACTATAGCACTACATTCTACTTTTACCTAAGCGAAGATTTAAAAAAAAATTCAAAAATATTATGAATTCCCAAGTATTGAAATCCCAAACCGAGTTCCCTCTCCCTTGGAGAGGGGTTGGGGTGAGGCTTTTAAACGCCGGCAAACGCTTTAACAGAGAATGGATATTCCGCAATTTTAATTACGAATTTGTAGCAGGCAAAACTTATGCAATAACCGGGGCAAATGGTTCGGGTAAATCAACCTTGCTGCAGGTTATTGCAGGATCTCTTACTTACAATGAAGGAAATGTTCAATATTCAATATCCCCGTCTGATCAGGCCGTCCCGACGGGCAATGTTCAATGTTCACCTGATCATCAGTACAAATTTATTTCTATAGCTGCGCCATACCTTGAGTTGATTGAAGAAATGACCGCCAATGAATTCTTGTCTTTTCACAGTTCCTTTAAGCCCCTATCAATAAAAAAAGAGGAGGCATTGGAAATAGTACATTTACAAAAAGCAGGTAATAAAGAAATTCGTTATTTCAGCAGCGGAATGAAACAACGATTAAAACTGGCACAGGCATTTTTCACTAATACACCTTTACTTTTATTAGATGAACCTACTACCAATTTAGATACCGATGGCATTGTCCTTTACCATCAGCTCATTAACAATTATGCAAAAGAAAAACTGGTAATTGTAAGCAGTAATGATAAACAGGAATATGATTTTTGTGAAGAAGTGATTGAAATAGGGAAGTATAAATAAATGCTGCTTTAAGATCTTCGATCACCTTCTGCTCGCTATCAACAAATTCAGATCGGTATACTTCAGATCAAATCTTTCGCTCAAATAAAAATTGGTTAAACTTCCTTTAAATAAATAAATACCGCTACGGATGTTTATTTTATACCAAATGGTATTATCAATACCACCGTCTTCGCCGGTTTCCAGTAATAAAGGCATCAATACATTACTGATGGCTTGTGATGCAGTTCGGGCAAAACCACTGGGAATGTTGGGTACACAATAATGAATAACATCGTATTTAACAAAAACAGGTTTATCATGGGAAGTTACTTCGCTTGTTTCAAAACAGCCCCCACGGTCAATACTAACATCCACGATAACACTGCCCGGCCGCATATTACTAACCGTTTCTTCGCTTACCACGATCGGTGTGCGTCCTACAATACTGTTTAGAGCTCCAACAGCAACGTCACAGGTTTTTAATTGTTTTGCTAATATTTTAGGTTCAATAACGGAGGTCCATAACCGCCCGCCAATATTATTCTGTAACCGTTTAAGGCGGTAAATACTATTATCAAATATTTTTACACTTGCACCCATAGCCAGGGCAGTTCTTGCAGCATATTCACCTACAATTCCTGCACCAATGATGATAACTTTTGTTGGCGGTATCCCACTGATACCTCCCACCAATACACCTTTTCCATTATTGGCATTGCTTAAATATTGGCCGGCGATCAACATTACTGCACTACCGGCAATTTCACTCATACTGCGAACAATTGGATTGTGGCCGGTGTCATCTTTTAAATTTTCAAAACTCAGCGCCGTGATCTTCTTATCCATCATCTTCTGTAATATCTCTTTCTTCATAACTGCAAGGTGTATGGGAGATATAACGCATTGATTGAATTTTAATAACTCACATTCTTCCTCGCTCACCGGTGCACTTTTTACCAGTATATCACTTTCAAATACTTCTTTTCGATCGTAAGTGATTTTAGCACCCGCTTCGCTGTAATTGGTATCTGTATAACTTGAACCATTACCTGCTTTTGTTTCTACCACTACTTTGTGCCCGTTGGCAACAAGCACACCAACTGCTTCCGGTGTAAGTGCAACACGGTTCTCACTAAAAGAAGTTTCTTTTGGAATGCCAATAAATAACTCTTCCCCTTTGGGTTTAATATCCAATGTTTCCTCTAAAGTTTCATAAGTGAAAGAAGGTGATACAAAAGGTTTTGATGTTGCCACAATTGTAAAAGGTTAAAGGTTTTTGATACTCAATTTACAAATTAATCTGAAGCTTTCTGGTATTTGTATCAACTACAGTTAAAGTTATATGCAATGTATTAGCCGGAAAAATACCCGGCGCTTTTTCCGGCCACTCTACCAGGCAGGTATTAGCCGAGTACAGGCAATCCTCAATACCAGCCTGTACTGCTTCTTCAGCATCTTTAACCCGGTAAAGATCTATATGATAAATTATTTTGCCTTCTGCTGTTTTATACTGGTTGATGATTGAAAATGTTGGACTTGTTACAGGATCAATAACACCCAGCTCTTTGCACAGCGCATGGATAAAAGTTGTTTTACCGGCCCCCATCTCGCCATGAAAGGCTATCACTTTATGGTTGGCTGAAATAGCAATAATTGCTTTTGCCGCTTCACGGATATTATCCAACGTAAAATTTACATTCATGTTGCAAAGATATTTTCCCTGATTAGCAATTAGCTGATATTTGCAAAGAATAATTTTGCAACATGGAAAAAGTTGAATGGAAAATAGAGGGTATGGATTGCACCAATTGTGCATTAACCATCACCCGTTACCTGCAAAAAGAAGGGTTAAAGGAAGTGAAAGTAAATTTCATTGGAGGAGATCTGAGTTTTGAATTGAATGAAAACAGCTCCAAACTATTACTGGCAAAGGGTATTGAAAAATTAGGTTATAAAGTGGTGGACGACGGACAACAGACGACAAACGACAGAAAAGCTGGTAACCGGTGGTCGGTCATCGGTCGTCGGTGGTCTTTTTCCAATCATTTACAACGTTTTCTTTTCTGCCTGCCTTTTACAGTTGTATTAATGTTACATATGTTGCCCTGGCATATTTATTTTTTAATGAACCCATGGTTACAACTGGCTATTTGCATGCCTGTATTTTTTTTAGGTATGAGTTATTTTGGAG
>JAYVUE010000072.1:0-10469 GCA_043788195.1 Chitinophagaceae bacterium | reverse complement strand
CGGCCCTGCTTGGCTGTACCACCAGCCGAGTCTCCTTCTACCAAATATAGTTCACATCGCTGCGGATCTTTATCACTGCAATCAGCCAGTTTACCGGGTAAGCCCCCTCCGGTTAAAACACTTTTACGCTGCACCATTTCACGTGCTTTGCGTGCAGCTGCCCTGGCCTGTGCTGCCAATATTACTTTTTGAATAATTGTTTTAGCATCTTTAGGATTCTCCTCGAGGTAGGCTACCAATACGCGGCTCAATGTACTATCCACAACACCCATTACTTCATTATTACCAAGTTTGGTTTTGGTCTGTCCTTCAAACTGCGGCTCCGGAACTTTAACAGAAATAATTGCGCTTAGGCCTTCTCGGAAGTCATCGCCTTCAATTTCTACCTTCGCTTTTTCAAACATGCCTTCTTTTTCGCCATAACTTTTAAACACCCTTGTAATGGAGCGGCGAAAACCTGCCACATGTGTGCCGCCCTCAATGGTATTGATATTATTTACATAGCTGAACAGGTGTTCCTGGTAACCCGTATTATAGATCATTGCCACTTCTACGGTTACATTACTGTTATCATCACGTCCGTCGCAGTAGATAACGGTGGGCAGTAAAGGCTGACGGTTGGCATTTTTATCCAGCATTTCAACAAACTCAACAATACCACCTTCACTATAAAAAGTTTTAGTGTAATTTTTTCCATCATCGTCCTTTTCCCGCAGATCAAAAATAGTGATGGTTATTTTTCTATTTAAAAAAGATAATTCCCTTAAGCGTCCTTCCAGGATCTCACGGTTGTAAACCGTGGTAATAAAAATAGATGCGTCGGGTAAAAACCGGACAGTAGTACCATGACTTGATGAGATACCCGTTTCTCTTACCGGGTATTTTGGAATTCCTTTTTCATACTCCTGTTCAAATGATTTTCCATCGCGGTTAACCGTTACGTGTAGTGTAGAGCTTAATGCGTTAACACAACTTACACCCACCCCGTGTAAACCACCGGATACTTTGTAAGAGTCTTTATCAAATTTGCCACCTGCATGTAAAACCGTCATTACCACTTCAAGGGCGCTACGATTTTCTTTGGTGTGCAAACCCGTTGGAATACCACGACCATCGTCTTCAACGGTTATAGAATTATCTTCATTAATGGTTACAGTAATGTTTTTACAATGACCTGCAAGCGCCTCATCGATCGAGTTATCGACCACTTCATAAACAAGGTGATGCAATCCTTTAACGCCTACATCACCAATATACATAGCCGGCCTTTTGCGAACTGCTTCTAAACCTTCTAAAACCTGGATACTATCGGCGCCATAACCGTTGGTGGCGGGGGTTGGAACTACTACTGTTTCTGTACTCATAAAATCGTTCGAAATCTCTTTAAGATTGGCAAAATTCTGATTCCTGCAAATGTAAGGAAAATCAGGGGTTTGGGGCAATTTTTGTGGGTTTATTTTGAGTATTTTTTTTGGAGTTAAATGTTGACAAAGTTGATGATGTTTACTGGTTGATAAAGGTCTTAATCCCGCAAACATTTTACAGTTGTGAGCCTTATCAACCTATAGTCCTTTCTGTTTCCCCAAAAATATCTTACCTTTACATCGAAATTTTTCAATGGATCAACATACCGACATATTAAGTATTGCCCGTAATCAACCATCAATGATTGAGGATATGGAGGCATTATTAAAAGTTGACCGTACAGTACCCGGATCAGTAAATTATTCAATCAGGCGGTACCGCAAACAACTGCAATGGAATATTGATGATACCGGTATACTGGTTTACCATTACGAAAAAAATAATCCTGTCGGCAATTATCTCGAATTAAAATTCTGTGTTAGCGGTAATGTGTATTGCCGTCAAAAACAAACTGAATGTGATTTTTGCAAATTCAATTCATCCAAAAATTGTATTGAAAAAGTAGAAAGCGTGGATGTACTGAGTTTTAGTTTTAAACCCAATTACCTTTTACAGTTTACAAAAAACAACAGCCAAGCAAACCTGACAGAAGATGTACTTACATTCAATCACAAGACTTCCTTTTCCAAACAATTGCCGCTTTGTGGTAAAACAAGAACTGCTATTGAAGGTTTACTGAATCATACATATACTGATACGCTTGAAAATATTTTCATCAATGCGCAAACACAAATTCTTTTATTATACAGCATGGATTGTATGTTGGGTGAAAAAGAAACCGGTTTTGCCTGCAAATTTCTTTCTAATGCAGATGACCGCGAAAAAATTATCAGGGCAAGGGAAGTGTTGCTGCAACATATCGGCGAACCCATTACTATTAAGGCCTTAAGCCGTAAAGTGGCCATCAACGAATGTTATTTAAAAAAAGGATTTAAAGAAATTTTTGGCACAACCATTTTTGATTTTTATCAAAGTCAGCGAATGGAGCACGCCAAATATTTATTGTATGATAAAGGCCTTAGTGTTACCGAAGTATCCATGCTGCTGGGCTATTCTTCCATTTCTCATTTTTCTACCGCCTTTAAAAAACATACGGGTATCAAACCTTGTGAACTATTATTACGTTAGAAAAATTCATATTCCTTATCCCGTAAATTCATTTCCTCATTGCATAAGTGATTTTTTTTTGTAGGGCATTCCTTTGCAAAAAAATATTCAATGAGAAAACTACTTTTATTTATTTATTGCCTGGCTACCATTTCTTCAATTGCACAGGACCGTTATTTTGCAGGAACTTACATGTCCAATGTATTGCCCAAAGGTGCTATTGATATTGAGTTCTGGCACACTTCCCGCTTTGGGCATGCAGCACAATATTTTCATGCCCAGGACCAACGCCTGGAACTAGAGATCGGCCTTGGCCATAAATTACAAACTGCACTTTATTTTAACCGTTTTCAAAAAAGATACAGTATTGATTCAAATGAAACGGTAACTGCCAATGAAATTGGTTTCAGTAATGAATGGAAATTAAAACTGAGTGATCCCTCACGGAATAAAATAGGGTCGGCTGTATATGCAGAATGGGGTATTAAAGGAGGGGATGAAGTGGAACTGGAAGTAAAATTAATTTTAGACAAGAGTTTTGGAAAACACTTATTGGCTTTTAACGGTATAATTGAATATGAAAGAGAATTTACCTGGAAAAAAGGTAAAACAAGATCAGACACCTGGGAAAGCCCGGTTGAGTTTAATATAGCATACTTGTATAACCTAAACACCACTATTGGCCTTGGTTTTGAGATCAGGAACAAAAACAAAATTGAAAAAAACAATGGTTGGGAACATTCTGTATTTTTGGGAGGCCCAACTTTTAATTACCGAGGCAACGGATGGTTTATTATCGCCAACTACCTGCCGCAATGGGTAAATGTTCATAAAACAATTTATGCACCGGGTAAAATGGTATTAGATGAAAAGGAAAGGGCCGAAGCAAGGATCATCCTTGGTATTTCTCTTAAATAAAATACCGCCACAAGGCAGCCGGGTATTAAAACACAGCTGATTAAAAAATAAATAACAGCTTCGCCAAAACGAAAAATGATCTTCATCAGTTCAATCAATGATACTGCAACGCGGCTTGTCATAATTACGTAAAACATTTTTGTTTTTTTATTTAATGACAATTCTATGATAAAACACTTTTTTCGTTGATGCAACTTTGTGTTGCAAATGAGAATTCAACAAAAAAATATCGCCACTTTCGCAACTGCAGTTTTTGTTTTGCTGGAATTATTTTCTTTTTCACAAAAAAAATTCAATGATACTTCTACGATTGGTGAAGTGGTAGTTACGGCTACCCGAACTGAAAAAAGTATCGGTGATATTCCTGTTCCTATACTGGTGATCAGCAAAAAAATGATACAGCAAACCGGTTCACAAAAACTCATTGACATTTTACAACAACAAACAGGTTTGATCCTTGCCGATAATCCATTGGGACAGGCATTACAGGGTTATCCCAATCCCTTTGGCAGTGGTATTCAGTTACAGGGATTGGATCCGGCCTATACATTAATATTACTGGACGGCGAACCACTAACGGGAAGGAATGCCGGCATTTTAAACCTTGGCCGGGTGGCCGTAGGTAATATCCGCCAGATAGAAATTGTAAAAGGCCCGGCTACCAGCCTCTATGGTTCCGATGCACTGGCTGGTGTGATCAATATCATTACCGATAAACCAACAACAAACAAGTCAACTTTACAATTTCACGCAGCAGTCAATAATACTTTTGGTATTTCAGCAGGTAAAAATTTGATCGGGAAAAAATTATCCATACAATTATTTGCCAACTGTTACAGCAGCGGCGGTTACGACCTGGATAAAAACATTTATGGTAAAACGGCGGACCCTTATCGCAATTATTCTTTTGCCATAAAAGCATTTTATGATATCACTAAACATATACAATTACAATCCTCTGCCAGGTTGTTCACACAAAAACAATTTAATAATTACCTCGTGTACACTGGTACACAACCCGAAGCTGTTGACGGCAGCAGCAATGAAACAGACTGGAGTTTGAACAATCAATTACACTACATCATTTCAAATAAAATAAAACTGGTTTCAAGATTATATGTAACGGGTTATCAAAATAACGCAAAAGTGTTTTTACAAAAAGACAGAACGTTATTTGACCGGTCATTCCTTCACCAGTTTTTAGCTAAGCCCGAACTACAGTTTGAACTAGGCAGTAAACCCAATCAAAAATTTATTGCGGGTTTTGGATATAATTACGAAACCATTGATGCCAACAGGTATGCAGGTAAAAAAAAATTAAATACTTTTTACGGATATGCTCAAAAGGAATGGTTGCCGCTTAAAAGCGTGAATATAACATTGGGGGCAAGACTGGATAAACATGATTTATACAAAGCACAGTTTAATCCCAAACTGGCGCTGGCTTGGAAACCTTTAAAAGATCTTACCATCATAGCTTCTGTGGGATGCGGATTTAAAACACCTGATTTTCGCCAGCAATACCTGAGTTTTACCAATTCGCTGGTGGGCTATACCTTACTCGGAGCAAATGAATTGAATAACGGCCTCATCCAATTAAAGCAACAGGGACTAATAGACGCAAATATTGATATTACGCCGTATTTAACAGACCATACATTGTTACCTGAAAGATCTGTTGGTATCAATATCGGGATGAGGTACCACTTATTAACTAACGCCAATATTAATGCAGAATTTTTCAGGAATGATATAAATAACCTGATTGACCGTTACAATCTTCCCTTTACCAAAACAAATAGCCAGAACATTTACAGCTATGAAAATATTAACAGCGTTTTTACACAAGGCTTTACTGTAGGCATTGATCAAAAGTTTGGAAATACATTTACTGTCAATGCTGGTTACCAATACCTGGATGCAAAAGATAAAGATGTGCTCGAAAAATTAAGAGGAAATAAAATTATAAAACGCGACCCCGTAACTTATAACAGCTCTTATGTAACTACAGGCGAATATGGTGGATTGTTTAACCGAAGCAAACATACTGCCAATTTACAATTTGCCTATACCAATAAAAAACAGGGGGTCAATTGCAGTATCAGGGCCAATTACCACGGACGGTTTGGATACAGTGATATCAACGGTGATAATATTTTAGACGACGACCGCGAATATGTAAAAGGATATGTATTGCTGAACAGTACTGTTGGAATTACATTACGAAATGGGCTTGAATTTCAAACCGGTTGCGAGAATATTCTCAATCATATGGATAAAGACAAGCTACCCAATCTTAGTGGCAGAATATATTTTGTTAACTGCAATATTGATCTTGCAAAAATTTTTAATAAAAACAATATAAAAAATAACCAACCATGAAAAAGATGATCTTCAGTGCCTCAATGATCGCACTCAGTACAATGTTAATGCTAAGTTCATGTTCAAAAAGTTCAGATGGTGTGATCGTAAACACGAGCTATCAAAAAACAGATTCGGTAAAAGTGAATTTTAGTTCAACAACACCTTTTACTTTTTTCAGTTTTAAAAATGATGCATTGGTTGCCAATGCAGACAGCGCATCAACCAAATGGGATTTTGGGCTTCGCTTAACTACATTTATTTTAAATAGTCATAATTACGGCCCGGGTAACACAGGTGCCATTTTACAAAATAGCATTTACGACAATGTAACATCAGCCCCCGCTTCAGGTTATGCTTATGATACTACTGCTTCTCAAAAAGCGATAAAAGACGGTAGCTGGTATAATTATAATTCAACAACACATTCATTTGCCCCAAAAGCAGGACAAACATTTATTTTCCGTACGGCAGATAATTATTATGTAAAAATGGAATTGCTGGTCGTGGACTATGAACCCTTTGTTGGTCCCGCACCAACCCGTCTGATCTATCGCTTCAGGTATACCTACCAATCGAACGGTACAACAAATTTTTAGTCAATTTATTTTAATAAAAAGGCTTCCCCGATCAGGGAAGCCTTTTTATTTGGAGTTTCTTTTTGATCTGCGCAATGATATTTAAGCACTTGAATTTTAAAGCGGAAGGTTGTAGATTCTTTATTAAAAAATTGACGGGGATAAGACTATCCCCGTCGCTTACCCTAATATAACCCTAAACCAGCAAAAAACTTTTTACTATCGTAATTTTTCTTATATGGTCACACCGTGTATCAGCATCCTATTTTCTCCATTATTTATTTGCGAAATCTATGCCAAAGCACTAAAAATGTGGATAAGTAACATCGAAATTTAACAGTATTGCGCTTTCCGCAGTTGACAAAAAAATAAAGGGTAAGATTACCCGCAAAAAAACTGTATTTGTTCGTGTAATTAATCCTAAAGGGCCATTGTAAAAGAATCAAAACTACTCATCAGTATAACTCCCTATTTTATTACCTTTGCACACTTATTTAAACCCGGTCCGACCGTCCCGGTCTGACCGCACCATAATTGAAAAAAGAATTATCTGATCTGAATATATGAGCGGCAAATACACCGAATACCAGCAATTGAACCTCCCCTCAATCAGTGAAGAGATACTGGCTAAATGGGAAAATGATAAAACCTTTGAAAAAAGTGTAGCACTGCGTGAAGGTAAACAACCATTTGTTTTTTATGAAGGCCCGCCAAGCGCTAATGGCCTGCCCGGTATTCATCATGTTATTTCACGAACATTAAAAGACCTTGTTTGCCGCTATAAAACCATGCAGGGGTTCCAGGTAAAACGCAAAGGCGGATGGGATACGCATGGCTTACCGATTGAATTAGGAGTAGAAAAAGAATTAGGCATCACTAAAGAAGACATAGGCAAAAAGATAAGTGTAGAAGATTACAATAAAAAATGCCGCGAAGTGGTGATGCGGTATAAAGACAAATGGGATGATATCACCAAAAAAATGGGCTACTGGGTTGACCTCAATAACCCCTACGTAACTTTTGAAAATAATTATATCGAAACACTATGGTGGTGTTTAAGCGAATTATACAAGAAAGGTTATTTGTATGAAAGTGTAAGCATTCAGCCTTATTCTCCTGCTGCAGGAACAGGTTTATCATCACATGAATTGAATCAGCCGGGAACTTATAAGGATGTGAAGGATACGAGTGCAGTGGCGATGTTTAAAATAATTAAGAATGAAGAATTAAGAGTTAAGAATGTTGACGGCGATATTTTCTTTTTAGCATGGACAACAACACCATGGACACTGCCATCTAATCTTGGCTTAACCGTTGGGTCGAATATTGATTATGTTTTAGTAAAAACCTTTAATCCATATACTCACCTTCCTAATAATGTAATTCTTGCCAAAGCATTAACAGGAAAATACTTTAAAGCTGAAGCTGAGAATGGTGATTTTACAGCCTATGCAGAAAAACTGAATCAGGCAGAAGGCTCTAAGATTCCCCCTTTGGGGCGTGGGGGGGCTCCATGGAAGATAGTTGCCGAATTCAAAGGAAAAGACCTCGAAAATATTTCTTACCAACAATTACTGCCTTCCGATGCCAATACTTTAGAAAAGATCCAGGAGATCACCCCTGGTGCCGAACCCTTTAAAGTAATCCTTGGTGATTTCGTTACCACCGAAGATGGTACCGGCATCGTACACACGGCACCGGCATTTGGTGCAGACGATTATAGAGTAGGCAAGAAAAATAATTTAGGCATACTAACGCTGGTGGATAAAGCAGGAAAATTTGTAGAGGGCATGGGCGAATTCAGCGGACGTTTTGTTAAGAATTATAAAGACGATAAAAATTATATAGATGTGAATGTTGACATCAGTGTAAAATTGAAAAAAGAGAACCGTGCTTTTAAAGTAGAAAAATACGAGCACAGTTACCCGCATTGCTGGCGTACGGATAAGCCCATCATCTATTATCCGCTGGATGCCTGGTTCATTAAAACCACGGCCGTAAAAGACAGGATGGTAGAACTCAATAAAACCATCAACTGGAAACCCGCTGCCACAGGCACAGGCCGATTTGGCAACTGGCTGGAAAATATGGTGGACTGGAACCTGAGCCGCAGCCGTTTTTGGGGAACACCGTTACCCATCTGGAAAACAGAAGATGGCGAGGAGGAAAAATGTATCGGCAGCATTGAAGAGCTGAATAGCGAAATAAAAAAAGCAGGCCAGGTATTAGGAGGTGATACCAATCAGCATTACTTACACGAAGGCATACTCGATCTGCACAAACCTTATGTAGATGAGATTGTTTTAGTAAGCGATTCGGGTAAACCCATGAAAAGAGTAGCCGACCTGATTGATGTTTGGTTCGACAGCGGCGCCATGCCTTATGCACAATGGCATTTTCCTTTTGAAAATGTAGAAGAGTTTTCAAAAAGCTATCCAGCTGATTTTATAGCTGAAGGAGTTGATCAAACAAGAGGATGGTTTTATACCCTTCACGCCCTTGCTGCTTTACTGAAAGAGTCTGTAGAAGAAGTTTTAAAAACAAATGGTTTATACCCTCCCCCTTCGGGTGAGTTGCAGGGGGCCGCTTACAAAACAGTTGTGAGCAATGGTTTGGTGCTTGATAAGGATGGCAATAAAATGAGTAAGCGACTCGGTAATGTGGTTGATCCTTTTAAAACAATTGAACAATTTGGCGCCGATGCCACCAGATGGTATCTTATCACTAATGCCTCGCCATGGGACAATTTAAAATTTGATGGAGAAGGCATTAAAGAAATACAACGTAAATTCTTTGGAACACTTTATAATACTTACCAGTTCTTTGCGCTTTATGCCAATGTTGATGGCTTTGCTTTTAAAGAAAATTATATTGCTGTAAAAGAAAGGCCGGAGATAGATCAGTGGATACTCTCCTCTTTGAACAGCTTAATAAAAACCGCACAACAAAATTTTGATGATTATGAACCCACACAGGCAGGCCGGGCCATTGAAGATTTTGTTGATGCACATTTAAGTAACTGGTATGTTCGTCTTTGCCGCCGGCGTTTTTGGAAAGGTGAATATGAGCATGATAAAATTTGTGCTTACCAAACATTGTACGAGTGCCTAGAAACGCTTAGCCGGTTAATGGCCCCCATTGCACCATTCTTTGCCGATTGGTTGTTTAATAATATGAATAATGTTTCGAAGCGTTTTGAATATGCATCTGTACATTATACCGATTATCCTGTTGCACAAGATGAATTGATCAATATTGACCTGGAAAAAAGAATGCAACTGGCACAGGATGCATCGTCATTAATATTATCCCTTCGTAAAAAAGTAAATATTAAAGTACGTCAGCCCCTACAAAAAGTTTTTATCCCTGCAACAGACAGTACAATGGCTGCCAGGGTAAAACAAGTTGAAGAGATCATTAAAGCCGAAACTAATATTAAAGAAGTGGACCTGCTGGGTGCCGAAAATGATTTTATCCGTAAAAAAGCCAAAGCTAATTTTAAAACATTAGGTAAAAAATTGGGAGCAAAAATGAAGTGGGCAGCTGAACAGATTGTAAATTTTGATAACGTAATTATCGATAAAGTACATGAAGGAGACTATCTTTTGAACCCCTATGAAGTAGCTAATGGTGAAGAACCAATAATTTTAAATAATGAAGACCTTGATGTGTATACCGATCACATACCTGGCTACGAAGTTGCTGCTAAAGGTTCATTAACAGTAGCTTTAGATATTACTATAACTGCTGATTTGAAGAAAGAAGGAGATGCACGGGAGTTTGTGAACCGGATCCAAAACATAAGAAAAGACAGTGGATTTAACTTGTCCGACCGTATTATGCTCACTATTAGTGAAAATGCTGTTTTGCAACCTGCTTTAATTCAATATAAAGAGTATATTTGCGCCGAAATTCTGGCAGATTCACTGGCTTTTTTACCGGTCATAAATGATGGTATTGAAATAGAAGTGAACGAAGTCTTATTAAAGGTGAACGTACTAAAAAAAGGTAAATAGTATGGCAACAAAAAAGCATATCCCGGCAAAGTCTGGCAAATCAGCTAAACCAGCAGCAAAAAAA
>JAYVUE010000071.1:0-34748 GCA_043788195.1 Chitinophagaceae bacterium | reverse complement strand
TTCATCGAACACATCATAAGTTGGCAAACAGGTTTTAAATATTATCTGCTTTATCTCTTTATCGGCAAGAAAATAAGCTGCATTAAAAAGGTCTTTCCCCTCTCCGTTAGGATTTCTGTAAGGTGCACCGATAAGGACTGCGATACCTTCTGCGTACAATTTGATTTTATCTACGGCTGCATAACATTTCTCAATAAAATCATTGAAGTATAAAAAATCCCGTGGTGAATAACCGCAAACAGATAATTCACTGAAAACAATCAGGTCACCTCCCTGTTGTTTTGCCATTTCGATGGCATCAATTATTTTTTGCGTATTGGCGGCAATATTGCCGATATGATAATTTTGTTGTGCCAGAAATATCTTCATCTTATTAGCTTCTAATGGATAAAACGTTTATCACTATTAATACAAATTTATGGCAATAAATACATTTTGTAATAAATAGCCACTAATGACACAAATTGACACGAATAAATGCAAATTTTGATTGGATAAAATTTTTAAGGCAAGAATGTATTATAATCTGAATTTGTATTATTTTTTTATCTTAATTTTACTTTCGTACCTACCGAAAACAAAAAATATGAGCGAGTTAATTTATAAAGATGACGCTTATGAAATTGTGGGTATTTGTATGGATGTGCATAATAATCTTGGACTAAGGCTACTAGAGATCGTCTATAAAGATGCTATAGAATATGAATTTCAACAGAATTTTATATTTTATGAAAGAGAAAAAGAATATTAAATACCTTATAAAGACATAATACTTCACAGAAAATTTTATGCCGATTTTGTCGTACTTGATAAGATTATTTTAGAATCTAAATCAAAAGAAATTTTTTCTAATGAGGATATAGCCAGAACAATAAATTATTTGAAAATATCAGGTTGTCGCCTGGCTATGATGGTAAATTTTGGCAGAAGTAAGCTTGAAGTGAAAAGAATTGCTAATTAAAAGGCTATTTCAATTTAGAAGCCGCGAATGACACTAATCGAAGCTTAAAAGAATTGCCAATTTATGCTCATCGTCAAATAGAAATAAAAACATTAATGTAAATTCGTGCAATTAGTGGCAAAATTCTACTATGCTTAAATATTATTCCTTTATTCTGATCTGTATACTTGTTGTTTCCTGCAACAGTGTTGAGAAGGTCCCTGACGTTTCCAATATTAAAGTTGAAATAACTACACAAAGGTTTGAAAAAGAATTATTCAGTTTAGACACATCTGATTTTTTTTCTCAACTGGATCAGCTTCAGGCAAAATACCCTGCCTTTGGAGAAAATTTTTTAACAACTATTTTAAATTGTAATCCTAAATGGCCCAATGACAGCATTGCTGCATATGTGCATGGTTTTACAAAAGCCTATAAAAGCTTGTACGATACTTCACAAATTGTTTTCAAAGATTTTAGTATTTATGAGAAAGATATAAAACAAGGCCTGCAGTTTTTAAAATATTATTTTCCGGATTATAAAATACCAAAAAAAATTATTACTTATATCGGTCCGATAGACGGCTATGGTGATATTTTATCAGATGATGCTATTATAGTAGCGCTGCATCATCACCTGGGAAAAAATTACTCATTATACAGATCAGCAATTGTGCAAGAAACTTATCCCGATTATATCAGCAACAGGTTTGAGCCCGGATATATAGCAGTTAACTGTATGAAAAATATTGTGTTGGATATGTATCCGGAAAATATGGAAGATAAACCCCTGGTACAACAAATGGCAGAGAAGGGAAAAAGATTGTATTTGCTTGGTAAATTATTACCTTTTACAGATGAATATAAACTCATTGGATACACACCACAACAGTTATCAGATGCCTATTTACACGAACGTGTGATCTGGGATCTGTTTGTTCAAAATAATTTATTGCAAACAATTGAAAGCAATACTATTAAAAATTATTTAGGTGAAGGGCCAAAAACCCAGGAGTTGGGAAATGCATCGCCGGGAAATATTGGTTCGTTTGCAGGTTGGCAAATCGTTAAAAAATACATGCAGAAAAATCCAAAAATAACTTTGCTTCAATTAATGAGTACCTCTGCCGAAACCATATTTCATGAAGCCAGGTACAAACCCTGATCTCAGGCAGCCTGGGCCTGTGTTTGAGAGATAGCAGGTTTTTTACCCAGGTATTTCATCATTCTGAAATGAGAAGCCACGGCTTGTGATATAGTAGGATATTGATTATAAGGCAAATTATACTCAGCACATTTTTGCATCACAATTTTACTGATCGTAGGATAATGAACATGGCTTATCCGGGGAAATAAGTGATGTTCTATCTGAAAATTTAATCCGCCTACAATCCAGGAGATCACTTTATTATTCATTGCAAAATTTGCTGTTGTTCTTATCTGAAACTCAGCCCATGCTGAGTCAATACTCTTGGATGTATCCAATGCCACGTGCTCAAACTCTGTATTTTCAACAACATGTGCTAGTTGAAATACAAGTGATAAGATCAACCCCATAGTTGCATTAAGAACAAAGTATCCTGCCAGCCATGGCAAAAAACCCCAAACCATTATTGGAAGAACAATATAAAAACCAAGGTATAAAACTTTGGTTACCCAAAAAATGACATGATTTTTTGTTGACATTGTCCAGGCATCTGTTGTATAAATTTTACGGGAAAAATATTTTTTAAAATCCATAATAAATATCCAGAAGATAGTTGATAATGAGTAAACAGGCAACAGGTAAAGATGTTGGATCTTGTGAGCCGGTACCCATTTTTGCGTTTCACATTGACGGATAACAGGACTTTTGGCGATGTCATCATCAATACCATCAACATTCGTATATGTATGATGAATGATATTATGTTTTTGCTTCCATAAAAAAGAACTGGCGCCCATAGCATTTAAACTAAGCCCTAAAAAATCATTTAATTTTGTGTTGCCGGAATAGCTTCCGTGATTGGCATCATGCATTATGCCAAAACCTATTGAAGCAAAAGTAAAACCAAGTGCGGCACAAAGTAATAATGCTACCCATGTTACTGGACTGGCAAATAGTAAAAAACAATAAAACGTTATGGCTGCACTTACAAGAATTATCGTTTTGCTGAATAAACGCCAATCGCCCGTTTTCTTTATACTTTTTTTTATAAAATATTCATCGACATCAGCTTTTAAGCTCTGATAAAACTCGTTGTTGGAATTGTTGAATGTAATTTTAGACATAACTGTATTTTCTTGTAAAATCGAATCAATGATCTTATAAATTCATACACGAAAATTGCCCGATAACTGTAAATAAATAATCCCAAAGATACGTCTAAAAAGGGATAACTCATTTGGTTAATTCAGCTTAAACGGAGCTGCCATTTCAAATGATGGGATAATTACTTCAAATGTTTTTTTTGTGTTAATATTTTCCATAAGATAAGTGCCATACATTTTACCCATTTCGGTACGTAAATTACAACCGCTTACATATTGATAGGATTCACCCGGATTTATTTGTGGTTGCACCCCCACAACCCCTTCGCCTTCAACCTCCCGTAAGCTACCGTTACTGTCGTAAATATGCCAGTGCCTTCGCAACAATTTTACAGAAAATGCATTGCTGTTTTCAATAGTAACACGATAAGCAAACATAAACTCACTATTTACAGGATTACTATAATCAGGTTGGTAGTATGTTTCAACACTTATTGTTATACCCTCTGATATTTTGGAGATCATTAAATTTATTTGATACAAAAATAGGTATAAAAATTACCTTTAGTATAAATTACCGAATAGTTTACTGTTAAATATACTGATATGGCTTTAAAAACACATCATTATTCCAGGGCTGAACTTACTGTAATTTGGCAACCAGACCTTTGTATACACTCGGCCATATGCGTAAAAGGTTTGGGCAATGTTTTTAATCCAAAGCAACAACCCTGGATAGATCTAAACAACGCCACCAAAGATCAAATTATTGAACAAGTAAAAAAATGCCCGAGTGGTGCATTAAGTTTTATAATCAAGGAACAAGGAAAATAAACTAATGTTTTTTTGAACCCACATATCCGGATTTTAGCAGCCACTGTAAAGCTTTGTCCCGGTTATCTCCCTGTATTATTATTTCGTCCTCCTTTACACTGCCCCCGGTTCCACAAAAAGTTTTTAATTTTTTGCCCAGTGCCTCCTTTTCATTTTGTTTGCCAACAAATCCTTCAATTAATGTAACGGCTTTGCCTGCACGATGTTTGGTATCAAGTCGTATTTTTAATTTTTGAAGGGAGGGGGATAAACTGGCTTTTTCTTCTATATCATCTTCATGTATTTTAAAATTAGGATCGGTTGAATAAACCAACCCGCTCTGCAAATTAAATATCTTTTTATTTTTACTCATTCAACAGGAATTTAATAATGGTAAATGTTAAATAATTTTTGCTTTTAAACTCAGGTCCAAACTCCTTGCCTGGTGTATTATTGAACCGCTTGAAATATAATCTACACCAGTGGCAGCATAAGCTTCAATATTAGCCAGGTTAATGCCACCACTAGCTTCTGTTTCATACTGGCCATTAATAATTGTTAAGGCTTCCGTAATTTGTTCAGGGGTAAAATTATCAAGCATTATACGGTTTACTTTACCTGTAATCATTACTTTTTTTATATCTTCAATATTTCTTGTTTCTACTTCAATTTTTAAACCCGGATTTTTTCTTTGTACATATTCGTATGCCTTTTCAATTGCGTTTTTAATGCCACCACAAAAATCAATATGATTGTCTTTCAGCATGATCATATCATATAATCCAAAGCGATGATTTACACCGCCGCCAATCCTCACGGCTTCTTTTTCAAGCAGGCGGAAATTGGGTGTAGTTTTACGCGTATCCAGCAACTGCGTTTTAAATTTGCCCAGCTTTTCGGTATACTGCCTGGTTAGCGTAGCAATACCAGACATCCGCTGCATACAATTTAAAACCAGTCTTTCTCCTTGCAAAATAGTATGCACTTTTGCAAATATTTCAAAAGCTTTTTCACCATTATTCATCAGATCCCCGTCTTTTTTAAAGGGGGTAAAAAGAACATCGGGCTGCAGGTAAGTGAAAATTTTTTGGGCAACGTCCATTCCGGCTAACACCCCGTTTTCTTTTATCATTAAAAGGGCTTTCCCCATTGCAGCAGGATCAATACTTGCCAAAGTAGAATGGTCTCCATCGCCAATGTCTTCCTGAAGCGCATTTTTTATCAAATGATCCAGTTGCTGGTAATAGTTCATGTAAACAAAGCTACGTTAGAACAGAAAGATAAAACCCCGGAATTCCAGGGTTTATAGTAAAAAAAATTTAACGAAGAATCATGGGCTTTCGAACCGTATGACCTGTAATAATTGCTTATCCCCTTTTTGTTTCATGAAAATGGTGGTTCTAAAAGACCCGCCCTTTGTAATCAATGTACCGATACAAAATTGTGATCCTCCATTTTCTCCTTTGTGATTTATTTCGAAACCTTTTACCTGGTTATTATTGAAAAAATCTTTTAAAACCAGTTCTGCCTGACTTTTGCTGTAACTGTTGCTTTTTTCAGGCATGAAAATATCTACAGTTTCATCAAAGAATTTTGCAATAACTGTTACATTACCCGTTCTCAAGGCAGCAACAACTTCATCTATACTAGAAATAAAAGTGAAGGATGATAGCATAACCAAAGTTGTAGCCAAAGTAAAAAATCGTTTCATATAAGTAAATTTATAATGAATTTTACCAAAAACGTGCCAACCTGTGTTAAAATTGTATATCAAAAGTCTGTTTTATTCTCATCAAACAGTAATCAATCTTTTTTAGCGCTAAATATTTTATTTTTACAAGATGAATAAGAAAGTTATTTTGATCATTATGGATGGATGGGGATTAGGCAAAATAAAAAAAAGCGATGCAATTCAACACGCCCAAACCCCGTTTGTTAGTTCATTATATTTAAAATATCCAAATTCAACCTTGGTAACCTGCGGCGAAGATGTTGGATTGCCGGTTGGGCAAATGGGTAATAGTGAAGTAGGTCATCTGAATTTAGGCGCAGGCCGGATCGTTTACCAGGAATTACAACGTATAAATGTAGCTATCAGAACTGGTGAATTTGCAAATAATAAAACCCTGTTAGCCACCATTGATTTTGCAAAACAAAATAATAAAACCTTACACTTAATTGGATTAGTTAGTGATGGAGGGGTCCATTCTCACCTTGATCATCTAAAAGCATTAACCAGCATTTGTGCATCCAAAGGCATTGAAAATGTATTGATACATGCTTTTACTGATGGCAGGGATACAGATCCAAAAAGCGGACTTGGTTTTTTATCCGATCTGCAAAGTCATTTAGATAAATCAACCGGAAGTATAGCCAGTGTTACGGGCAGGTATTATGCAATGGATAGAGATAAACGATGGGAAAGGATAAAACTGGCATACAATGCGATGGTGAATGGCGCCGGCCTTCAGGCGGATGATGTATTGGATGCCGTACAAAAATCTTATGAAGCAGGTGTTACAGATGAATTCATTAAGCCAATTATCAATGCTTCATTGGAAAATACAAAGATCATGGATGGTGACGCGGTAATATGTTTTAATTTCAGAACCGATCGTTGCAGGGAAATTACAGAAGTGCTGTCACAAAAAGATATACCTGAATTTGAAATGAAAAAACTGGATCTGTATTATACTACCATGACGCAATATGATCATAATTTTAAAAATATAAATATTGCATTTGAGAATGATGACCTGAAAAATACATTGGGAGAAATTTTACAACAAAATAATAAAACACAGATACGCATAGCCGAAACAGAAAAATATCCGCACGTGAGTTTCTTTTTCAGTGGCGGCCGGGAAGTGCCCTTTGATGGAGAAAGAAGGATTATGATCCCTTCGCCAAAAGTGGCTACATACGACCTTCAACCGGAGATGAGTGCTATTGAAGTAACTGAAGCAATTGTAAAAGAAATAGAAAATAATTCTGATTCATCAGAGTCTAAAATCCCCCCTTTGAGGGGTGGGGAGGCCGCAGATTTTATTTGCCTCAATTTTGCCAATGCAGACATGGTTGGCCATACCGGCGTTTGGAATGCAGTAATTAAAGCTGTAGAAACAGTTGATCAATGTGTAAATAAAGTTGTAACGGCAGCATTAAAAAATGACTATACAATTTTTTTAACTGCCGATCATGGTAATGCCGATTATGAGATCAACGAAGATGGAACACCTAATACTGCACATACATTAAACCTGGTACCTTTATTCATTATTGATAAGGAATGGAAAGGAATAATTAAAAATGGTAAGTTGGGTGATATTGCACCAACAATTTTAACCCGGATGAACCTGCAGATCCCTGCGGAAATGACAGGTACCGTATTGGCAGAATTTTAAATTGGAAAGTATACAACATGATAAAGAAAATATTAAGAAGAACATTTCAGATCCTATTAATGGTTTTCATCATTATCCAGTTCATTCGTCCTGCAAAGAACAGGTCAGAAGGTATCAGTAATAATGATATTACCAAATTATATACAGTGCCCGCAGATGTACAATCCATCCTCAAAACAAGCTGTTATGATTGCCACAGTAATAACACAGTATATCCCTGGTATTCGTACATACAACCGGTAGCCTGGTGGCTAAACGGTCATATTAAAGATGGTAAAAAAGACCTTAATTTTTCTGAATTCGCTTCGTACAGGATCAGGCGGCAATATAAGAAACTGGAAGAAATTAACGAGCTGGTAAAAAAAGATGAAATGCCGCTTGATTCATATTTATGGATACATAAAAATGCAAAGCTCAGTGATCAGCAAAAACTAACAATAGCCAATTGGGCAAATGCTTCAAGAGATTCCATTAAGGCCAAATACCCGGCCGACAGTTTGGTGAGGAAAAAATAATATCTTTTTAAAATAATAGTGAACAGCCTGTTCTGAAAACTCACTGTACAGTTTTTTTAAAACAGGAAGAACCAGCACTGTCCACCCTTCTCTATCAATACCAGATCAGTAATTATTTTTTTATATCAATAGGAACAATCAATTTTAGGCTGATATTCGTGCCCATTTCTAATCTTTACCTGGTTTGCCAGTCGATTATTTTTATAAAAGTTTATATCGAAATAAAAAAAGACGGGCTAAATTACCCGTCTTTTTTAAAATCTGTCAATCTATTCTAGCGCATTACAAATTGTTAATATTAAAAATTCCCCCTGAGTGTAACAAATACATTTCTGCCCGGAGCGTTGATACCACTTGAAAAAGTGCGGTATTGAGTATCAAATATGTTATCAACACCAGCTTGTAAAGTGAAGTATTTATGTATTTTATATGAAGCCCTCAAATTAGCAGTGAACCAGGCAGGTGTGCCATCAGGTGTTGCATATACCAGGTTGTCTTCAGCTCCTCCATCGGCAGCAAAGTCTTTTACCTGTTTCCAAGCATTATATTTAATGAAGAAATCCGAACTAAACTTTTTGTTTGTATAATTCAGCTGTGACTGAACTGAAAAAGGAGGGATATGGTCCATTGGAGTATCCGTACTGTCGGTTTTAATTCGTCCGTAAGTATAATTCATCATAACCGAAAGCATTAAATGCTCGCTAATTTGCGATTTTAAATTAGATGAAAAGCCATAAATATAAGCCCTGCCCTTGTTTTGATTTGCATAAACTTTACTCATCGTTCCATCATACAGGATAGAGTCTTGTCCGTTATATTTAAATTTGTCGACTACAATGGCATCGTATAAGTTGGTATAAAAAATAGCATTTTCCCAAATTGTTCTGTTATTAAAAATCTTGGTGATACCCAGTTCATAATTAACTGTTCGTTCAGGTTTCAAATCAACATTCGGAACCCTTACTGTGCGTGGAGCAGGATCAAATATTTTCGTTAAATCATCCACATTGGGCACACGAAATCCTGTTGAAATCAGTAAAGAAAGTTTCACCTCTTTAGATGGTGAGTTGATAATACCAATACTTCCGGAATAAACAGGTGTCTTTTGGTCAATATTAATAAAAGGAGGGGTAGCCGGAAGCGGGTCAGGCGGATTTGTTGCATCTGCCAATGTAGAATGAATCGTTGAATAACCGGCACGAATTCCATCCGTAAGTGTCAACCGCTCATTGATTTTCCAGGTATGTGAGAAATATACTGCAAAATTGTTCATTTTGTTAACTCCATCAGGAAAACGGGTAGCAAATTTTGCAATTGTACCGGTCCCAATATCTATTTTGTTTGCAGTTGATTTTAGATCATTCAATTGTACATCGGCCCCAAAACGGATATCATGCGAATTTATTGTTTTCTGAAAATCCAGGTTTGCCCCGATAATTTTTACCTTTTCAATTCTGTGTTTTAAAAATTTATCACCGAAATTTCTGTTATTACGGCTTTCTTCAAGTGCTTGATAATTCAACCCAAAATGTATTGCCTGAAATTTTCCTGCCGTATTTTTCATATTAAAATCGTATGCGGCCAATAGCCTGGACTGAGGACCATAGTACCATTGGGCAGATCCCAAAGTACCATTAGTTGAAACAACCGAACGACTGGAATTGAGCGTTAGCCGGTCGTAACGTGGCACATCAGATGTATTGGAATACTGCAGATTTAAGCCGTGTGTAATATGCTCATTTTGTTTGAAGGCAATTTTTTCCCCTATATCGTATTGGTGATACCCTGTTTGCTTTTGCAGGTAACGATTGGAATTTTTTACAACCGAATCTTTTCCGTTGATTCTTTCAGCATAATAAGGCCGTTCGCCATAAGATTTACCGTAAAATGGATTTTGATTAGAGCCGCCTTTTAAATTTCCAAAATCTGAATAAGTAAAAGAAGTAAGTGATGCTATTTTTTTACTTCCAATATTGAAATCAATATGCCCGGTAGATTCATTGTCAACACTGCCATATCGGTACATTGCATTTGCTTTAATATTTAATTTATTATCCGTTGCAAAAAGGGCTTTTTTAGTGTACATGTGAATTACCCCACCTAACGCATCACTTCCATATACAGTTGATGACGGACCAAAAAGAACTTCAATCCGATCCATATTGTTGTTATCTGTTTTAATCAGATCCTGCATATGTCCTCCCCGATAGATCAGGTTATTCAATCGCACTCCATCAATAACCAGGAGAACACGGTTTCCTTCAAAGCCTCTGATATTAGGACTTCCACCTCCAAGCTGACTTTTCTGTACGTGAACATTTCCTGTGTTTGCGATAACATCGGCTGTAGATTGTGCCTGGGAATTTGCTATATCATTTGCCGTTAGCACTTGTACCTGTTGTGCTACTGCTTTTTTTGTTTCTTCTATTTTATTTACAGAAATAACTACTTCATTTAAGGTAATGATCTTTGCAGTATCTGTTGTTGTAATTTGAGCATACGACAACTGAAATTGCATGATAAATATAGTAAGGATGGTAATTTTTAAGAATTTCATTTTTTTAGTTTTAGTAATGGATTGACAAAACGCCAAATGGATGTAGCCCTCCATATCAGCAAGCACTCTGGCAAAATTTGAGAATAATAAAGCTGGCGTTAAACTAACTTAGGCGGTGGAGAGGAAATTTCGCTTATGAATGAAAAAACATTTTCAGAAAACGGAAGATAACTGGTTCTTTGTTCCAGCAATAAAAATGCATTACCCGAAACCGGATAAATATAAAACCAATTTAACAAGTTAACCAGGTGGTAGGGAAGCTTTTTATTTTGCTCACTGTTGGTATTGACTGATCTCTTAATATTTTCTACTATATTTTCTTCTTTGGTGTCGTTGATCACAAGCAGTTCAACTTTATCACCTGAAATTTTAATTGACTTTACATCATACATTTTTCCGTTGAAGGAAATTTCATTAGCATTAATTTCTCCTTTTTGAAAGTCACTTAATGAAAGAGTAAGTTGTTGAAAACCGGTTGCCTCATTGTTTAATGCCTGTTCCATTTCGCTATGCACACAGGATTGCTGTATTTTATAGATCAGCAATCCGCCCCCTGTTTGTATAAAGAGGATCGCAAGCAATAATATTAAACCGGTATTTTTCAATGATAAAATTTGTTTGAATTCGCAAATATAAGAATATGAATTTAATTCCCGTAATCGGGGTGGATTACCTAAAAAGGGTTGCTTAATCGCATTAATAATAATTTTAACCACATAGAAACAATAGAAAACATAGTGAAAGAACTCACTGAAAAGGTTTTTGATATTAAAGCAAATATTATAAATAACCCTGTTACTAACAATCCATTGGTCATTTATGATAATACAACAATAACCTGATCATTTTTCGTAGTCTGGTTGATTTGTTTTAACCTTCAAGTTGAACTGATTCTTATGACAATTCGCCTCATTATTTCCATTTTGTTTATTATAGCTAACGTATTTCTACAAATATTATTAATTACAATTTGTATTAATGGTAATAATCAATTTATTACGACATAATACTGAATTTATTTAAAATAAGTACCCGATGTTAAATTTTAAGCACAACATACCCTCATGCAGCAGTATTATTCAGTAATTTGTCTATATTTATGGGTAATCAAAGCACAAATATGACAGAAGAGCTTATGTTAGCCGGATGTCTTAGGAATAATGCCGCTGCACAAGAGGCATTATATAACCGTTTCAGCCCAAGGATGATGGGTGTGTGCTATCGTTTTGCAAAAAACAGAGAAGATGCAGAAGATATGTTACAGGAAGGATTTATTAAAGTGTTCATGCAAATGCATCAATATAGAAATGAAGGTGCATTTGAAGGCTGGATAAGAAGAATAATAGTACATACATGTATTAATATTTTAAAGAAAAATAAAAAATTCTCTGAAAGTGTAGATATTATTCATGCAAACAGTGTTTACGTAAAAGAAGAAATGATCCCTTCTATTATGCAGGCTAAACAAGTGGTTGAATGTATCAGGGTATTGCCTTTAGGTTATAGAACAGTTTTAAACCTTTATGCTATAGAAGGTTTTTCACACAGGGAAATTGCAAATATTCTTGATATTGAAGAAAGCACAAGCAGAAGTCAGTATACCAGGGCTAAAGCAATGTTGGAAGAAATTCTGATCAGGAAAAAAATTATTCAAAAACCAAAAGAAAAAGCTGCATTTTATGCTGCCGTTTCACCCAGATAATAAATTACTTTCTATCCAATTATATGAAATACTTTATTACTAAACGCTTTATGTGAAAAATGAAAATAAATTTTTATACGGACAATTTTGAACAACTGCTGAAGGAGAAATCGGATGAATTCAGGATGTATCCTTCTAAACGGGTTTGGCACAGTATATACAACGACTTACACCCAAGCCGTAAATGGCCGTCTATTGCTATGAGTATGCTGTTGGTGATTGCATTGCTTCTAATCGGTTATCTCAATACAAATGATAATTCAACTACAAAATTAGTTGCGCTTAATAAGAAAACACAAACCTTTGCTAACGAAAAGGTTAATGAAAAATCAACCCATAAAAATCCTGTTTCACAAAACACATTTTTTAATGATCCTAAACAGGATAATAATATAACCGTTCCATTAAGCAGTAATACCATTGTTCCTGCGTCAGATATTGATATTACAGAATCGCCGGCAAATCAACGCGAAATAAAAAATGACTATAATAAATCAGTGGAGATAACAGATACAAAACCAAATGATCTATCCAATAATACAAATTCCGGCATCAACAATCAACCTTTATTAAAAGAGAAAAATATTATTGACGAGATGGATGAATATATTAATAGTAACCGCTTGCTTATTGAAGTTGCTCAACTTAACAATAAAACGAAATCAATTACTATTCCAAAGGAAACTAATTCAAAAGAATTTGATAACGTAATTAGTTCAAGCTCTATTAAAAATAATATAGAAAATAAAGACACACAAAAATCACCTCTTGCCAATAACGCAAAAGATGAAAAAATGATAATAACAAAGAATGAAAATCCGGTAGTAAAAAACAGTTTAACTACCGGAAATAAATTAAATGTAAATGAAGAAAAAGCATGGATCGAAGACTATGCTTTACATAATAAATCTTCTCGTAAAAAATGGAAAGACTTTGTTGAGATGGAGATTTACGCAACCCCTAGTATTGGATATCGTAAATTAAGCAATAATTCAAAATACGAACCTGTTACAGTAACTTCTTTAACTAATTCACCGGCTGCTGTTTCACAGGATATAAATAAGTCGTTAAGCCATAAACCATCTCTTGGACTTGAAGCAGGTATTGGATTTTCATATACATTTGCAAAAAAATTCAGATTAAAAGTAGGGGCTCAGTTTAATTATACAAACTATAGTATTAATGCCGACGAAACTAAACACCCTGTTTTAACAACACTATCTCTCAATGATCCGAGTACAGGTTTTTCAAACTTAACATCCAGAACAACTAATTATACAAACGTAACCGGTTTACACCCTGTTACATTACACAATTCAACTTACCAGATTTCTTTACCAATTGGGCTTGCTGTTAAATTAGCTGGAAATAAAAAAATAGAATGGTTTGCCGGAGCTAATATACAACCATCGTTTATTATAAACGGTAAAGCAAATTTACCTTCATCAGATTTTCAGAATTATGTAGTTGACCCATCAATGCTTAACAAATGGAATTTAAATACTGCTGTTGAAACTTATATTAGTTACAAATTAGGTGGTTATAGTTTGCAGGTAGGACCGCAACTGCGTTACCAGATCTATTCAACATATAGCAAAAAATATACGCTAAAAGAAAATCTCTATAATATGGGATTAAAAGTAGGTTTTGTTAAAGGTTTTTAGAGATATAAAAGACTACTTATATTTAAAGGCGCAACAATTAAACTGATAATTGTTGCGCCTTTATTTTGATATTTAGCGAACACTGAATGATAAGTTAAAAACATCTTTTGTTTTGATTTACCATTGATTCCATCTAATTTTAATACATGAAATTATCTTTTTTTGCAGCCCCTTTATTTCTATTGTATTCTTGTACATATTCATCAAAAAAAAAAGAAGCAGAACCCTTGAAAATTATTGAAGCAAAACAAAGTTTTTTTCCGGTAACCAATTATATCAAAGGCCAGCTTTTTGATATTCGAAAATATGGGATAACCCCATTAAAGTATACAACAATTAATAATCATACTGATTCTATTTGGCTAAAAATTGAAGCTTTTGATCTGGCTGTAAAAGAATTTCTTGAGCCGGAAATTGATTCATTAAACCTGACTTCCTTTTTTACTGAAAAAAAATTTTTAGATCAAACACTTGATGCTATTACATTCAGCTACGACCCATCAACTCAATTACCTGATTCAATGAAATTAAATCATTGGGATGTGTATGTAGACCCGAATTCAGGCAATGTGAAAAGGATATTTATGGTAAAAACCTTTGATAACAAAACGCTTCAGTTAACCTGGCAAAGCAATAAATGGTGTAAGATCAATACTATCATTAATAAGCCCGACGGCACAACTGAACTGGAAAAAGAAGAAAAAATAACCTGGAGTTATTAATAACCGATGACAAAAAAAGAATTTTCTTCAATTTCTTCCTCAATTCCAACTCAGCCCGGAATTTATAAATATTTTAATGCCGACAATATTTTGCTGTATGTTGGTAAAGCAAAACACCTTAGGAAAAGGATTAGTTCTTATTTTACCAGCTCTTTTACTACATTTAAAACACATGAGTTAGTACAAAGGATTCATCATATTGAGTTTACCATTGTAAATAATGAACAAGATGCTTTTTTACTTGAAAACACTTTAATCAAAGAGTTTCAACCAAAATATAATATTAATCTTAAGGATGGTAAAACCTATCCTTACATAGTTATAAAAAATGAACCATTTCCCCGTGTGTTTTTTACCCGTAAAAAGCTAAATGATGGTTCACAATATTTTGGTCCATACACTTCAGTTGATAAAGTAAGGGAGCTACTTGATTTTATAAAACAAACTATTTTACTACGAACCTGTAAACTTAATTTAACGGATAACAATATTAAAAAGGCCAAATTTAAAGTTTGCCTGGAGTATCACCTGGGCAATTGTAAAGGGCCCTGTGAAGGCTTACAACTGGCTGAGGATTACAATGAAGAATTGCAACAATTGATAAATGTACTGAAAGGAAATCTTTCTGCAGTTATTCTTCATTTTAAAAAAGAAATGAAGGGTCATGTTGAAAAAATGGAGTACGAAAAAGCCGAGGAATACCGTAAAAAAATTGAACACTTATATAACTACCAATCGAGGTCTACTGTTGTTAATACCAGGATAGGAACAGTAGATGTATTTTCTATACTTGAAGAAGGGAATATTGCTTATGTAAATTACTTAGCTGTAAATGCAGGTGCAATTATTCATACAAAAACAATTACGCTTGAAAAAAAATTAGAAGAAACTGCTGCAGAGGTTTTGGCATTTGCAGCTGCACAATTAAGAGCAGATTTTGGCAGTAATGCCAAAGAAATTATTTTGCCTTTTAAAATTGAATATCCTGAGCAAGGTACTATGATCAGGATCCCAAAATCAGGTGATAGGAAAAATTTATTGGAACTATCAATAAAAAATGTGAGTTTTTTTACTGAAGAATTGAAAAGAAAGAAAATGTTGAACCTGGAAGAAAAATCGAGTGATGAAAAAATAAAAATACTTAAACAACTGCAAAAAGACCTGCATTTATCATCAATACCCCTGCATATAGAATGCTTTGATAATTCAAATTTACAAGGAAGCTTTCCAGTATCAGCAGTGGTATGTTTTAAAAATGGTGCCCCCAGTAAGGCTGATTATCGCCGTTTTAAAGTAAAAACTGTTGAAGGAATTAATGATTTTGCTACAATGACAGAAGTGGTTTTTCGTCATTATAAACGGTTAACAGATGAAAATAAAGAACTTCCTCAATTGATCATAATTGATGGTGGAAAAGGCCAATTAAATGCAGCAATGCAAAGTATAAAAGCGCTTAAATTAAAAGGAAACATTACTGTTGTTGGGCTTGCCAAAAATGAAGAAGAAATATTTTTTCCCGGAGATAGTGAATCGATAAAACTACCATGGAACAGCGAAAGTTTAAAACTGATCCGCAGGGTAAGAGATGAGGTTCATCGATATGGCATCAGTTTTCATCGTAATCTAAGAAGTAAGGGGGCTTTTAATAATGAGTTGGAACAGATCAATGGAATTGGAAAAGCTACAGTTGACCTATTATTAAAAGAATTCAAATCAGTAAAAAAAATTAAAGAAAAAACTTCAGAAGAAATTGCAGCAATAATAGGCAAGGCAAAAGCAAATCTGCTTTTAAATTACTTTTCCTCCTGATCATCATAATAAAAAAATAAAATAAAAGGGGCCTGAATAGAAATTCAGCCCCGTTTAAAATCCAATATCCTATGAAAAACCAGGGCTAAGTTATGAGCTACTGTTTGATTTAGCAATACCCGCTTTAGGGTATTTTGATTATCCTGTATTCATAAAAAAAACCTTCCGTTTTAAAGGAAGGGTTTATACTAAGATCGTTTAAATGATAATTAATAACTCCAAAGATCCTGTTCGTAATTAAATATCTTTTCTTTGATATTTTCACCTTCCAGTAATTGAAGGATACCCATATCTTTTAAGCCCGGGTATTGATTGATGAACCTGTCATATGGATTATCCATAGTACTTTTAATGATACGGCCATAAAACATCCTGCCCTCAAATAATTCTTCCCAACTCATTCGGGCGCCAAAATTTTTCCCATTATAAACTTCGTACCTGGCAAATATGGGGCGCATATCAGGATAATAAACCCAAAAAAGCGCTGCTTCACCAAGATTAATGCCCATTGATGTGATCACATTTTTAACTGGGGCAATACCTAATATTCTGAAGAATAAACGTGAACTCTCCTTGTCAAATATAACTTCTTCCTTTATTCTGAATTTGTAAAAAGAATCAAGGTTAATTTCCTGTCTTTTATAGATGACCCCAGTTTGTTGACCGAGAGAATCATATTGTGGAACAGGTACAGAATCGCCTCCAATTACTTTTGCCACTTCCCCTTTAGTCATCGGCGTTGTAAACCTGTCATCATCTGCTGCATTAAAAACTGTAACGAGGCTATCTTGTATTGCTTGCAACAAAATTGAAATAAATCGTTGGTTCCCGTTATTTTCATCAGCAGCATACCGGAAAGGAAGGTTTTGTTTTTCTCTTGTGTCTATTTCCCGCCATATTTTATGCCGGAACAATGCATCATCAGCACGCAAATTTTCATATGCTAATGGAGTTCTGTCTTTTAAAATGGTTGTTTCAACAGCTTCATCAGGGCGTAAAGATTTCTTTACTTTTATTATTGGTAAACTATCATTAAATACAACTGGTGCTTTAACAACAGCAACAACAGTATCTGCTTTAGCAACCGTTGGTTCTATTTTTGTCTTTGTTTTTGACTTTGTTGTTTTACGGGTTGTTGTACGTTTTTGAACAGTACGCTTTGTTTTTTGCGCATCAGCTACATTAACAAATACACTTAAACAAATTACCAGTAAGAGATATTTTACCATACGCTTTTTCATTGCTAATGATTATAAAATTATTAATATAACGCAAATGATCTTCCTTCAATTGTTCTTGCACCCCCTGGCCCTGTAACTTTAACATTATCAAATGTAACTACCGAACCCGGTGTACATTTTGATAAATAAGATGCAAGTGGTAAAAGGCTATTCCCATTTAAAGAGGCTGTTGCTACATTAGAAAAACCAGCTCCTGAAAAATAAACTGTACAACTTACAACACTAAATCGGGTATCAAAATCAAATTTTTCTAATTCTGCCCTGCAGAATTGCTGATTCTTAAACTCAACAGAAGGCATCCTTGGTTTACCCGAAGCAACTTTGAATACGGGATCGGGTATCATTTTAACACGGAAAGCGAAATTGCTTGATTTACCATCAGCATTTACATTGATGCTTGCAGTACCTGGAGAAGTAACTGTAACGATCCTGTTTGAACCTGATCCACTTATTGTTCCACCGGTCATTGATACAGTTGTTTTATCCCAACCAGATCCTGAAGAAATAGTGATAGGATTTTCAACACCAATATAAAATACGTTCATCTTATCCAACATTACTGCAGCGCCTCCGGGAATACCAACTGTGTAGTCAATATCCTTTTCAAGCCTGTCGGTAGTACCATCAGGTTTTGTATAAGAGATGGATACATGCACTTTTCTGTTGCCTGAACCTGAAACATTGAATTTTTTTTCTGCTACGCCATTTTCATTTAATGCAACTGGTGATCCGTCAATTGATATCGATGGTTTTGATGCATCATTAAAAGCACCAACTCCTGCAGTAACAACCATTTCCTGTCCGGGCATAAGATAAGTTGAGCTTCCCGCAGCAATTGGCTGAAATTTGTCATAGATAACTTTTACTGCACCAATTTGATTATGGCAATAAGTTACTACCTGGTTTTCTGCATTTTTAACATTGTTCTGAAACTTACTAAGCATCGTTAAAGCAGCAACTGTTGGAGTCATATGAAAATAAGTAGAAGTAAAACTTCTTACTTTGCCTTCCTGCCCTTTTGGAACCTCTACTGTTACCGGAAAATTACTTGCAAATTGGCTACGAATAGAAGAATCAATTCCCAACATGGCTTCCTTGTATTCCATTAATTTCTTTTCCAGTTCTGAACCTTTGCCATGTGTTTCAAATAATCTTGTTGAAGCATCAAGATTATCTTCTTTAAAACTTCCATCTTCTTTTAAGCCGGCACCTTGTTTTAATTGTTGTTTAAGATCATCAATATAAGCTGCCATTTTTAATGAAAGATCCTGGGCAGATAATGCTCTGGGTTGCCATATTTTTGCTTTTTCCGCAGATTGTGGGTCAGCTAATTTATCAGACAATGATTTATAAAGTACATCATTGGATTTGGTTATGCTGGAAGTTGAGTTCTTTAAGCTTGTATCTACCGTTTTAAAAGCTTCTAATATTTCAGCTGATACGTTCAGCGCCAAAATAGCAGTCAATACCAGGTACATGATATTGATCATCTTTTGTCGGGGCTCTCTAGGTAAAGCCATAATATTTTGAATTTACGATTGTTAAGATTTAATTAGTTTCGGGTTCATATTGTTTGCCATTTTCAATTATTAAAAATCGCAAACAATACTGTCAGGATTATCGGCCCTGCATAGCACTCAGCATATTACCATAAACTGCATTCAGTTTACCCAGGTTATTTGCCAATACACTGATCTGTTCTTTAGCTTTTCCAGCATCTTCAACAGTACCCATCATTGTTTGACTTGCTTCGGCCAATTTACCATAAAAAGTATTTAAAGACTTTAGGTGGTTATTACTTTCTTTTAATTCCAACTCGTATATCGTGTTTAAGGAACCAAGGTTTTTTGTAAGTACCTGAACCTGCTCATGAAATCCTTTAGCGCTCTCAGCAGCACTGCTAAAAGTACCCATAGTTGCTGCACTGCTTTGAAATGCAGTGGTCATACTTCCCATAGCACTTGTTGCTTCTTTGGTCTTATTACTGAAATCGCCTGTATTTTTTACTACATCACCGATCTCATGCATATTACCAACAGTGGTTTGTAATTTTTGAAACCCTTCTCCTAATTTTTTAAGATTTGTAGGACTTATATCAGCTTGTTGTAACATTTTGTCCATAGATTGTAAGGATGGATTCTCAATTACATCCGGAGATTCATCATCTTCTTCATGGTGTTTAGGTTTTATCCACTCAATTAATGCATAAACTAAAAAGATACCGGTTTCTGTCCACATTCCAATAGTAAGCATCATATCAGCATAAGACTGGTGGGTAAGTTTTGCCCATGCAGCAAAAATGATAACTGCAGCACCCGCACTTACCGCTACATCAATTAATGTTAAAAAGGTTCTTTTGTTGTGAGCCATGATTTAAAAAATTTAGAGTTTTAACTGGAGATTATTTGAAGTTTAATTACGCAAAAGTTTAATTGCACCTGATTTTTTTACAGGCAATAATAAAATTTTCTAAGATCTGAAAAGGGTTTACTTGCCACGCTTCTTAGATGCCGGTGGTAAATCAATCACACAACGGAAACCAATGTACGATTTAGCTGTATCCTGATACTCGTATGCACGGGTACCGGTTCTAAGATAATATCCTACATCTTTCCAACTGCCTCCACGTAATACTTTACGTTTATCGCGGGGCTTATCAGTCTCTTTGGCATTATAACGAATATCAGGATTCATATCATGCTGGAAACTGTAGGCTCCCTCATAATATAAAGAAGATGTCCATTCTGCAACATTGCCTGCCATGTTATATAAGCCAAAATCATTTGGCCAGTAAGCATCTGCCCTTACAGTATAAAAACCACCGTCTTCAGGATAGTTACCACGGCCGGGTTTAAAATTAGCCAATAAACATCCCTTTTTATTTCTCAGGTAATAGCCACCCCAGGGATAATCAGCCTGTGAACGGCCCCCACGTGCAGCATATTCCCATTGTGCTTCTGTTGGTAATCTAAAATCTGATTCTGCTGCTTTTTTCTTTGACTCTAAGTAAGAATTAAGATAATGTGTTCTCCATTCGCAAAATGCAGTTGCCTGTTTCCAGTTTACACCTACTACCGGATAATTACCAAAAGCAGGGTGACTAAAATATTTTTTAGCCATTGGTTCATTATAAGAATAAGCAAAATCCCTTACCCAACAAAGAGAATCAGGATAAACAGGAATTGATTTTTTTACTATGAATTTAGAACGGGGAACTGTAGCATCCCTGTTTACAGCAGCGGCTTTATAGTCAAAAGTTTCAGATTGATAAACTATTTTATTAGCATCTAATTCTTTTTTGCCAAATATTCTGTTATCCGGCGTAACAATAACAGCATCAATTTTTTCAAGGGTTGCTTTGTCGCCCCACTTAATGGTCTTAGCTTTTTTCCAATCTATATATTCATTACCATCAGAACCCTGCTTAATATATCCCATTAATTTAGCCCCAATTGAATCTCTTACCCAATTAGTAAACTGGCGGTATTCATTATTAGTTATTTCTGTGGCATCCATCCAAAACCCACTTATTGAAACCTGTTTGTTACGTGAAGTAAAAGCATAGCTTACATCCTCATCGCTTGAGCCCATATGAAATGTTCCTGGTGGGATATATACCATCCCGGGGGGCTTTGTTAAACTCCACTTAGATGCAGGTGCAACTCCGTGAAGTTGTCCATCAGTTGGAAGACCTGCTGATTTTTTTCCACCAGAATTTTTACAACTGGTAGATGTAACAACAATAGCTATCAAGGCTATCGGGAATATTAACCTATTTATCATTTTTAAATACTTTGTAGATATGGGGCAAATGTAATGATTATTTTGAATTATCATCATTTTATGGTTGATACATTAAATAAAATTTTTAATAAGTTCTGGGGGTTGAATGGTTAAACGGCTAAAACCTTTAATTATTGTGTTTATTTTGCCTATTTAAAAGCTTTTAGCAAGCGCTGAAAACAACTCATCCAAAGACATTACAGGGCTATTACAAGTATAGTTTTTACAAAGGAAAATCAATGCGTCTTTTGTGCATATTTTACCTGCCAGTAATGGAAATTCTGCATCCTCAAAAGCCGTGCATTGTAAGATCTTATCCGGCATATAATATTGCAATAACTTATTACGGATCTGTACATAGTCACTGCCAGTTATTACAATTTCATTGATACCATAAGTTTGTTTTAAAATAACTGATGCCCATATAGCAAATGAAGTTGGAAACCGGACTATTGCAGTACTCAGATTCATTACTAATTCCTTTGCAACCCTTTGCCATTCTGTATTATTAAAAACAACAGACAAGTAAAATAAATTTTCTGCCATCACACTATTGCCTGATGGAACTGCGCCATCATGCACTTCTTTTTTGCGCACAATTACATCTTTCTGGTTTTTATTAGTGAAGAAAAAATAGCCGGATTCCCGGTCACTAAAATTTTCAAAAACATGTTCAGTTAGTTCTTTTGCAATTTGTAAATAACGTTTATCAGCAGTGATTTCCTGCAAATGAATACATGATTCAATAAGGTAAGCATAATCATCTAAAAAAGCCGGATATTTTGCAATGCCATTTTTGAAAGTATGAAATAAGCCATTACCTTTTTTATCAATTTTGAAATACCTTAAAATATTGTTAAAAGTTTTTTCAGCTAGTGCAAGATACTTGTCATCGGCCAGGGTTGCAGAAGCTTTGCATAACGCAGTTATGATAAGAGCGTTCCACCCTAATAAAATTTTATCATCCAGTCCGGGGCGTATCCTTTCATTACGCTTTGCCAATAATAAGTGCAGATTATTGTTGATACTGGTTTCGAAATCATCAAACGGCAATTCGTTTTCCTGTGCAAACTGATCATCTTTTTTCAAAATACGCAAGATATTGCTCCCTTTTGCGGAATGAGATCCTTCGGACCAGTTACCTTTTTCTGATACATCAAAATAGCTACAAAAAACGGATGCATCCTCACCTAAAATATCTATGATCTCTTTCTTACTCCATACATAATATTTTCCTTCTACCCCTTCACTGTCTGCATCAAGTGCCGCATAAAAACCCCCATTTTTATCCTGCAATTCACTAACCACAAAATCAAGGGTTTTCCGGATGGCATTTTCATATAATTTACCTTTTGTGATCTGGTAGGCATCACAACAAATATTAATCAAAAGTGCATTGTCGTATAGCATTTTTTCGAAATGCGGAACCAACCATTCATTATCAGTACTGTACCTTGACAACCCGCCTCCAACATGATCATAAATACCCCCACCGAGCATTTTATCAATAGAAATTAAAGCATGCTCTAATGCTTCAGTATTTCCTGTAAAATAATGGTATTGCAAAAGGTATTGAATGGTAAAAGTTTGGGGGAATTTTGGTGCATTCCCAAATCCTCCCCATTCCTTATCAGCTGATTTCATGATATTTTGAAAAATAATAGCTGATTGGGATTTTAAAAAAATTTCTTCGCCCGGGCCAATGTCTTTAGTTTGTCCGAAATTATTTGAAATGGTTAAATGATTGGTCAATGTTTCTGCTTGCTCCAGAATTTCACTTTCTTTTGTTACCCATGCCTGATTTATCCTGTTTAATATTTCAGTCCATGATGGCCTGTTAAAAGCTTTAACCGGTGGAAAATAAGTTCCCCCATAAAAAGGTTTTGCCGTTGGTGTAAGAAAAACATTTAAAGGCCAGCCACCACTACCACTCATTGCCTGAACAGCATCCATATAAATGTGATCCAGATCGGGTCTTTCTTCCCTGTCTATTTTTATATTAATGAAATTTTCATTCATCAATTTAGCCACAACCTCATTTTCAAAACTTTCTTTTTCCATTACATGACACCAATGGCAAGCAGAATATCCAATGCTTATTAATATTATTTTATTTTGTGCCCGGGCTTTTTCCAGTGCCTCTTCGCCCCATGGATACCAGTCAACCGGGTTATTGGCATGTTGCAACAGGTAAGGACTGTTTTCATTAATTAAACGATTGGTATAATGCTTTGGCATGGGCATTGAAAATAATTCAAAACCGGAAAAGTAACAAGTGAAGATATACCATACTATTATTGATGGTGAGTATAACTTGAATCAAGAGAAAGATTATTTCTTTTTTAGCGAAGACAAGTACAATTCCAATGCACTTACCATACTTTGAGCTTTTGGTTGAGGAGCTTTAATGTCCAGAATTAATCCGGCATCTTCTGCAGCTTTAAAGGTATTAGCCCCAAAAGCGCCGATCGTAGTTCCATTTTGCTTGAATTTTGGGAAATTCTCTAACAGGCTTCTAACACCACCCGGAGTAAAGAAACAAATTACATCATAGTTCTTTGCCATAACTTCTGTAATATCGTTACTTATGATACGGTATAATACCGGAGTAGCGTGTTCACAATTATTTGATTTAAGCCAATTGGTGATCTCGCTGTCAAAAGATTCAGAACAGGGATAAAGAAATTTCTCATTATCCTTATGTTTATTGATAACATCAAAAAGACTTTTATTACTGCCATCAGCACCATAAAAAACTTTTCTTTTACGATATAATATGAATTTTTGCAAATAAAGGGCAACGGCTTCTGTAATACAAAAATACTTTGTATCCTGAGACACGCTTAGTTTCATTTCGTCACATATGCGGAAAAAGTGATCAATTGCATTTCTGCTTGTAAATATCACAGCTGAGTAATTTGCTATATCTACTTTTTGTTTTCGAAACTCTTTTGCAGGTATTCCGTCTACTACAATAAATGGATGAAAATCTAGATATAAACTGTGCTTCTTGGCCAAATCAAAATACGGTGACTTTTCACCATCCGGCCTTGGTTGGGTAATGAGTATTTTTTTTACCGTTTTTGCTGAATGAACAGCCTGTTTTGACCCGTTTTTAACCATACTTAATCCTAAAATGGTACTGCAAAATTACTGATTTTTACTTAATAAAAGCATTAAGCCCTTGTAAATCAACAAAAGGGGTAACAATTCAATGCCACTAATGAATAAAAAAAAGTGAAATCGGCTAAATTTCAATTGATGCTGAAGTAAGAGGTATGACCTGAAGAAGCGCATTAAAAACATGAATCCAATAATAAAAAGCGAAAGGATTACAGCTATATTTACTAAGTATATTTCTGAAAATGTGATCAGTATAATAAATGGCAAAAGGAAGATGCCAATGATCTTATTGATGAGGAAAATGATAAAAATGTAAGTATTTGTGGTGTCTTTATAACCAGTTAACCAGCCGGTGAATTTTATAATACAAAACTTAATAAAATAAATGATACCTAAAATACCTGTACACGAGCCTAGAAAAACCCACCTGTTTTGTATTGATATCAAATGGTAATAGTTTAATAAAGAATAGATATAAATTCCCCCACAGATAATAAAAAACAGGTTAAAAAGTAGTGAAGGAAGTTTTGCTTGCAGTAATTGGTCGGTTATTTGGTTTTGCCTGAGCGAAGAGTTAAAGAAAACTTTAAAAAGGTTGGTGAAATACCTGGCAAAGAAAAACCTGAAAAAAGCCATAATTAATACTACTCCTGAAAGCAAATAAAAGGTTACTTCTTTATGTTGATGTATTTTATATTTAACTACCTGCGAAACTGGCGTACCCTTAATATTCAAAAGCGGGTTACCATTAACAAACACAGCAACTGATGTGTCATTTTGTAATGGTGCTGTTATTAATTCAGCGTGTTTTACTGATTTTTTTTTTTGCCCCTTAGTATCCTTGTTTTGGCCGCATAACAAAGCAGGACAAGTAATAAAACAAAACAAGAAAATAATTACCTGCTTCACTAAAGGATCATTTAGTTGCAAAAGTAATTGGTGTAATTCAAATTTTTAAAAGTAATTAACATAACCGAAATGTATTTTGGATGATTCCCTTAAATTAAATTTAACATCATTACGTTTACCAGCAGCATAACTAATATTAAGTAAACCAAATTTTGTTTCAAAAGCAAGACCTAACCCTGCTCCGATTAAAGTATTTTGCAGATTCACAGACTGGTATCTATTTTTTACCCAGCCGCCATCAACAAAACCAAACAAAAAAGAATTGAGCGAAAGCCGATAACGATACTCTGCTGTTAAAACTGCATATTGAGTTGCATAAATGCTTTCTTCGTTAAAACCCCGCATTAACTTATAACCGCCAATTTGAAAAAGCTCGTTCCTGAAAATATTCTGACTACTGAATACACCTCCATTAAGCGCAATTTTAACTGTAGCTTGTTTTCCCAGCGGAAAATAATGGGCTGCGGTTAATTTTATCCTGAACTGGTAAGACCGTGCTTTTACAGAGTCGTATAAACTTGAATAATTAAAAGTTGGATCTTTAATATCAGTAATTTGATTATTTCTTTTTAAATTTTTTATGCCTGCAGATACAATTAATCTTATTTCATTCCCTTTTCTGGGATTAAGCCTGTAATCTGTTTTACTCCAGTCATAATCCAAACCGATATTCACCGCAGAAACATCAATATTCGGTGGCAATTTTTTTGTTGCTTTAACCTGGTTTGTATCTACCCCGCTTCCCAATAAAAAATTATTTTGCCATTGTATAAAAATTTTGCCCGATTGATAAGAGGATAAAATATATTGTAATCCTAATTGTGCATTAACCTGCAAAAAAGTAGAATCCTTTTTAAAAAGGTCGAATAAAAAATCAATTCCAAAAGCTGAATTAAAAATATAGGGTTGCTGATACCCCAGGTTAAGCCGTGGGGACTGTGCCTGCAATTGTTGCCATTTCAATAAAATACTTTCACCATTGTTTAATACATTTTTCAAGTCAAGATTCACATCGGCAGTTACCTGTAATTTTCCATTTTGATTACTATTGGGCAAAACGCCGATCAAAAAATTAAACTGGCTGCTTCGTTTATGCGCCAGGTATAGCTGGAGGATAGCTCCAGAACCCAGCATGGCAATATCATTGGGCTGTACTTCCCTTAAATAAGGCAATTCCAACATTTTCCTTGTAACCTGTTCCAGTTTTGCTTTACTATATAAACCACCTTTAGGAAGGCCGAGGTAATGTTGCAGAAATTTTTTTGATATCCTTGTTTTACCAAAGATCTTAATACTGTCGAGATGATATAAGGGGCCTTTTTTAACAATAAGCAAAGCATCCATTTTGTCATCATTAAGCAGGATACTGTCTAAAAAAGTTTGAGCAAACGGATACCCGTTATTTTCATAATAATTTAAAAGCTTTTCCTGCATTACCTGAAGCTGTTGCATATTGAGCAGTTTACCCGCAAAATCCTTTTCAGAAAAACCGCTTTCATCCATCCCTTTCTTTTCAATGCCTTCTGGTTTTAGTTTTATCCAGCGATATTGTTTTCCTAAAAACAATTCGATACCTGTGCTATTGTTTTGTCCTGTAATTTTGTCTACAGAAGCAGTCGGATAACCTTTTGAACCCAATAACTGTGGCAGTTTGTTTATATAATCTGTACATAAAACTGCGTTTGAAAAATTGGTTTGTAACTTCAGTGGCTGAGGATCAAAGGAGTTACCTTTGTCAATAAATTGGATTACTAATTTATGCTGGGCTGTTGAAGTTAAGGTTAGTATCAAACTAACAATGAAAATTATCAGAAATCTACCCCTCAATATTGAATATTTATTTTTTATGTTCATTACAATTATTAACGCAGGTCAATATTAAATATTAAATCCCAAACCGATAACGATCGGTTCAAAAAAATCTCTTGCCAGGCATTTATATACATATCCCTTTTTGCAAACAGGCTTGTCATTATTGTAATTTTCATTTTTCCACATCATCAAAGTTAAAAAATGAGATGATTAATGCTATTGTTAAAGAGATAAAATTAAGTCCCTGTACTGAAGGACAGGGCAATTCAGAACTTGGCAAAGCACAAACACTTTATTTTGGAGGGGGCACGCCAAGTATTCTTGGCATTGATGAGTTAAACCCGATTTTTGAAACACTAAATAAGCATATCGGATTTTCGGATGATATCGAAATCACGCTGGAAGCCAACCCCGATGATATTACAACTTTAAAATTGCAACAATGGAAGTCAATGGGCATAAACAGGTTAAGTATTGGTATTCAGAGTTTTTTGGATGAAGAATTAAAATGGATGAACAGGGTACATAATTCAAAAGAATCTTTACACTGTATTGACCTGGTCCGGGATGCTAGCTTTGACAATTTTTCTGTTGATCTGATCTACGGATCCCCATTACTAAGCGATGATAATTGGAAACAGCATGTGGAGATGGTCATTGAAAAAAACATTCCACATGTTTCCTGTTATGCTTTAACCGTAGAACCTAAAACGGCACTTGATAAAATGATTGCCGTAAAAAAGAAACAACCAGTTGACCCCGAAAAACAAGCCCGCCAGTTTTTATTATTAATGGATTGGATGGCAATGGCCGGCTATGAACATTACGAGATCAGCAATTTTGCAAAACCGGGAATGAGAAGCAAACACAACAGCAGTTATTGGTCGCAGACCCCTGAGGGAAAGGGTAAGCCATATTATGGTTTTGGTCCCTCGGCACATTCCTTTGATGGAATAAGCAGAAGATGGAATATCAGCAATAATGCTTTGTATATCAAAATCCTTGAAAAGGGTGGAATAGTTTATGAAGAAGAAATACTTACCCCAACGCAGCAATTGAATGAATACATTATGACATCACTGAGAACCATTGAAGGTTTGGATCTGGATCATGTAAACACAAAGTTTGGGGAAAAATTTAGCAATGACCTTTGGGATAATTGCAAAAAATATATAGCCGGCAATAAATTACTGACTAATAATTCAAAACTGATCTTAACAAAAGAAGGAAAATTATTTGCTGATGGAATTGCAGCAGACTTATTTATGTAAAAAAAAGTTCAGTCGTTAACTGAACTTTTTTTACGGGGTATTTTTTATTTGTCGGGTATCAATTCCCGTTACAATAAGTACGTTGTGTTAAATTAAAATCAGAATGTACTGCTATATTTAAAGCTATGATAGAGCCTTCAAAACTGGCGGGGTTATGATAAATTACATTACCGATTGGTGCCAATATTGTTCCCCTGAAAATATTAGAAGATTTGTTTACAGTAATATTCGATGCATTGGGGAAATTAAAGATAACCCGCTCTGCCCTCACATTATTTAACATGATCTGGCTTTGAGAGAAGTCGAAATTTCCTGCTACATTGATTATAAAGCCATCATCCACCCCTGCAGTGCCATTTAAGGTAAGTATGTTGGAATTATAATTCAGGGATGACATCGCAACTACCGTATTATGCCCAACACTATTGATTGTTTTATTGGTGGTAACTGCTCCAAATGAATAACTGGGTATTAAAGCCGCAAAATTTGCAGAAGTACTGATCGCATTTGCATTTGAAGCGTCCAATAAGGCATCATCAACAGCCGAATTTTGAACAATCCCTCCTGTGGGTTGATAAGTTGCCGCAGTGTAAATAAAACTATTTACCTGGCTATGCACATAAGATGTACCGATAAAATTGTCAATTTTTTGATTGGTATTACTGGTCACATTTCCACTATAACCAACATCAGCGATTAGATTTTTGCTGCTGTTAATTGTGAAATTGCCATTATTCAGGCCCAATAATCCATAAGGGAATGGTTCGCAATTACCCGGCGGAGGGCCTACCCGGCCTAAGACATTTTCATTATTGTTACTACCCGGGTTGTCACCAGCCATTTGTTCTTTCTGGCAGGAGAAAAGCAGCGTTGATAATCCTAGCAATACTACAAGTGCATTAGTTTTCATGATTTCAGGTTTAGGTTATGATTAATAAAAAATAGTTGCTCTCCCGATCTTTACCAAATCAAAAGAAATTACTTCAATAAAAAATTATGCAGATATAAACTGTGAAAGAAAAGAAATAGAGTACTTTTTCGTTAGGGAGTGTAAAAATACGGTGCAGTTTTGAATAATGCAAGTTTTTTGTGGTTTTTTTGCAAAAAAAAATATTTTTAAGTATAAAAAGCCTGTGCAGAGATAGTTTTTCTATTGTTTACTGAGATATTTAATCAATTCTGCAATAGCAATGTAGTATGATGATCTATATAACAACAGTATTGTTTGAAAAAAGGCCTGGTACCATTGCCTGTATAGTAATAAAAAGGGTTCTCTATTCCTGAAGCAACCCCTTATACAAGCGTTAACTCAATTTGCTTAAATCCTTCTTTAGCCTGCAGGTTTTCCCATAAGATCTGGTAAATGGTTTCGGCAATGGGCATTTCAGCCAAGGTGGTTTGATTGATCATATGCATGCACTTACTTGCATTATATCCTTCAGCAACCATGCTCATTTCCAGTTGTGCAGCTTTTACTGCATAACCCTTCCCAATCATATTGCCAAAAGCCCTGTTGCGGCTATGGAGTGAGTAACAGGTAACCAACAAGTCGCCAAGATAAACAGAAGCCGCATAGTTGGTGGTTTGCGGTCGGTGGTCGGTGGTCAGATGGTGTTCGATGGTGCCTACCTGAATATTTTGAATTCCTGCTTTTCTGAGGAACCCGGCCATTTCATCAGCACTGTTGGCAATTAACACACTTAAAAAATTATCGCCATAATCCAATCCGTGTGCAATGCCTGCCCCTACAGCATAAATATTTTTTAAAACGGCGGCAAACTGTACGCCGTAAATATCATTGTTCTCGATAGTATTGAGGTAGTTGGTTTTAAAATAAGCTGCTATTTCATGTGTTCCTTTTTCATCAATACCCGAGAAAGTAAGGTAGGATAATTTTTCTGCAGCTACTTCTTCAGCATGACAAGGACCAAGTACTGCAAAATAATCTTTCAGGGGCAGGTCAAAATTATTTTTTAAATAATCATTTAGCAGCAAATTATTTTCCGGTAAAATTCCTTTTATTGCTGAAATGATCTTTTTCCCTTTGAAAATATTTTTATCAAGACCATTTAATACATCAGCAGCATAGGCAGATGGAATAACAATGATAATACAATCGCTGTTTTCTATAACTTCCGCCCGGTTAGTAGTTAGTTTTAACTGATCCACATTGAAATGTGCAGTGGGTAAATATTGTGGATTATGATGGCGTGACTGAATGTGTTTAATTGCTTCTTCGCTTCGGTTCCACCAATATATGGTTTGTCCATTATCGGTTAAGATCTTTGCTAATGCTGTTCCCCAGCTGCCGCTTCCGAGAATTCCGAATGTCATTAATTTTCGTTTAATGGTTTAACGTTTAAATCGTTTAACGTTTTTTAAAGCCGGTTAAATGTTTGATGATGCAAATAATAGGAGCTTTAACTCTTAAACCTTTAAACGATTTAAACCTTTATAACCCCAGCTTATCAACCGCCAGTTGCGCCGCAATCTGGCTGGCATCTTTTTTATTATATCCTTTTGCTTCTGCAATTAATTCTCCGTCAACTGTGGCACCAATGGTAAATAAGCGGCGGCCATTCTCAAATTTTTCATCAAGTGTTTCAAACTCCAATGCCTTTCCGTTTTTATTGGCCCAGCCGTATAATTTATTTTTGATATTAATTTCCAACATTTCCAGGTCATCGATAAACAGGTAGGGTAAAATAATATATTTCTCAACCCATTTTTGGGTACCTACATAACCTTTGTCCAAAAAAACGGCGCCGATAAGGGCCTCCAGTGTATTACCAAAGATCTGGGATATCTTAAGTGAATTATCAAACTTATTATAAAAAGTGATCTTTTTGAGCCCCATCTTTAAAGCGATGTCATTTAACTTTTGTCTGTTAACCATTTTACTTCTCATCTCGGTCATAAACCCTTCGCCTTTATAAGGATATTTCCTGAATAAATAATGTGCTACAATTGAACTTAAAACTGCATCTCCTAAAAACTCAAGTCGTTCATTGTTTTCATCAGCACCTTCCCGCACACTACGATGACTTAGTGCTGTTTTGTATAATGTAATTTCTCCGGGTGTAAAACCAAGCACATTGCTCAGTTGTTTTTTAAACTCCCGGTTATGGGTTTGGCTTTTAAAAAAATTTTTAATGAATTGCAAAATGAATAAATAGTTTGCGTGAAATTAATCTTATTTGAGGTCAAATAAAATTAAGGATTTTTTGCGAGGCAGATGGGCTTAATAAATAAGTTTTTTAAAGATGAATATAAGAGCTGAATTCAATTTACAAGTGCAATCCTTAATTATATTTATAATTTGGTATTCTATATTAAAAAAATGGAGGGGTTTTTGCCCCTCCAAAAAAAATTCCTAATTAATATTATCGTTGTAAACTCAATTTTTCTGTAACCCATTTTACACCATCAAATACTTCAACTAAATAAATATCTGTTGGCTGGTTAAACAAATTTATTGTTTGCTTTTTTTGTTTATTTGCAAACTTTTGTTGATAAACAGGGATGCCCATTTTATTTCTTATGATTATCTCTTTTATCTCTGCGTTTTTATCTTCGGTTTTTAAAGAAACAACAAATTGTCCTTTCGTTGGATTAGGCACTAGTGATACTTTTTCCTGAGTTTCTTTTGTAATTTCTGTCAAAGGGTCGATTACTATGCAGTTTGGGTCAAAATATACCTGACAACTGGCAGTAGAGCCTTGCGGTGTAAACCAAAAATCCCAGCCGTAAGAACCACAAACATTGCTGGTTGTACATTTTAATCGTATCCACCCATGTGGTGAGTTAGCATTTATTACTACTTCAACAGAATCACCGTTAGGAGTCCAGGATGTATGACCACTTGAACTTACATAGCTCCATGAAATTGTTGTAGCCGTTTGGTCCCTTACCCATGCTTTAGCGTAATATTCACAAAGTGAAAGAATATTTTGATTGCCATTTGTACATCTGATTTGTGTTAAATAGGCACATTTATTTAACGCAGTTTGATAGCCATTAACGTACCAATATGCTATACGGGTGCTGCAACTGGGAGCTGTACCAGTTATTACCTGTATTTGTTTTGTTACTACAGTCTGACAGGCTCCTGGTATTGTTGCTGTTAATGTTACACTACCTGAATTTACAGATGAAGGAATTGTTACTATAGTTGCTGCCCCTGTAACAGGCGAAACCGTGGCCCCAGTAATACCCGAAACAGACCATGTAGTATTTGCATTTACTGGACTAATATTATATTGACCTTGATGACTACTACAAATGTTATTGGAGCCGATAATTGAATATACAGTGCCTGCGGCACCTACACCAACGGCATACCATGCTTTAATTACAGATATTTCTTCGCATGAACCAACGCCGTACAATTCTTGAGCAGCTTGAATACTCATAGTTCGTGCCATTGCAAAGTTTGCATTAGAGTTTAAAAGTTGTTCAGTTCTATAGGCTATTTTTTCTGCTTTACTAATTGTTATTCCTGTAACATTATAGGTGTTCCCTATTCCATTTGTACCACTACCACCATCCGAAAGTAAATAATACCATTTATTTAAAACGCCGCTTCTATAATGAGCATCAGGTTCATTATTCCAGTTTGCATCACCATACGTATCAGAAGAAGGAATGAATGCTCCACTTGGAGGATTACTCATACTACGCAGATAGCCAGGAGTTACTAAGGTTATTTCTTCACCGATAAGCCAGCGTTGTTTGTTTGGTGCTGCATACGCTTCTACACTTGCACCCCAAATATCGCTAAAGCCCTCGTTCATGGCAGATGATTCTGTACCATAAGAATATGATAAGTTGCTTGTATATTGGCAAATTCCATGGCCAAGTTCGTGAGCACAAACATCAATTGAAGTTAAAGGTCTAAAAATTGATGCCCCATCACCAAAAAACATGGAATTTTTACCTCCATTCCAAAAAGCATTATCAATACTATTTCCGAAATGAATATAACTTACAATGTCCATGCCTGCATTATTGATACTATTCCGATTATGTTTACTTAACCAATAGTCATAAGTTTTTTCCATTGCCCAATGAGCATCTGTTGCCACCTGATCAACTCCATGTTCGGCAACTGTCCAATTGTTATCATTAGTATCCCAAAAATCAGTAGCAATGTTAACTATCACTTCTACATTACTTTCGTAGTTGGCATTTAAGGTTTTAATGTTTACACCATTACGAACTTCCCGTAAACGGTATTGTGTACCTTGTTGGTCAGTGGTAAAATTTTGTGTGCCGCTGTAACGTGTTTGTGCAGTGCCTGGTGCATTGGTATTGCAAAATAAATTTTCGTAATTAATTATATTACCATTTATAGCACTTACAAATACATACTTACCATTTGCACTATTAGGGTCTATTATTATTTTATAGGCTAACTCATATTTTGTATTTGCAAGTAAGGAATTTTTAATAATGCAAAAACCTTTGTTTTCAATGCTAAAATTATTTGCGCCTTTAGCTTTAATACTGGCTTCAAAAAATGTTTTAGCGTTATTTAGAGCAGCTAATTCATTAACAAACGGCTTTGTTATAATGTACCCAATATCTTCGTAAGTGCCATTAACATACTGAATAATTCCCTCTTTTTGATGAAGCACAAAGTCCATTCCTTTTATTTCAACACCCGCATAAAAAATACTATACTTTTTGTGAGTGAATTTTAGGTCATCGACATAACTATTTAAAAACCTAAATTCAATAGTTGCATTACTGTTTATCAGTTGTTTTAACACCGCCACTTCATTTACTAATGTAGCGGCGATGTTTTCCCCCGGTTCCAACACTGCGAAATAATTAGTGCCACCAATTTGTTTTTGTTTAAAATTTATTTGTGTAAACGCTATGCTGCAAATAAATAAACTTATTAGCGTTAACGCTATTTTGCTGATTATTTTTTTCATTTTTCAAATATTTAGGCTTTAGAGAAATTGTTTCTTTGTAAACAACCCAAAATTTGAACAATGAATAATTAAGGCTTTTTAACTAAATAACTTACACTACCTTGACTATAATCAATAGATGCAAGTAAAGTATCATTTTTAATTTCATTAAACACCCAGTTTCTTAAACCACCAGACATGCTATACAACCAAGTATTATCAGTAGTCTTGCTAATGATTGCTTTGTCATAAACCAGTATTGTGCCATTAGCTTTTACACGCTTAACACTATCAATGGGGAAAAATGAAAAAATA
>JAYVUE010000070.1:0-34432 GCA_043788195.1 Chitinophagaceae bacterium | reverse complement strand
TGAATCTTTTAAAAGCCTTTTCATTTTTTAAAAAAAGGCAGAAAAGTAATATGCAGTTATTGATCTCAGGTACAAATAACGGAAACTACAAACAGTTTTCTGAAGCCTTTGGAACATTTAAATTCAGAAACGAAGTTAAACTGTTGAGCGGCCTTTCAACAACCGAATTGGTCAACATTACCGGTGCTGCTTATGCATTTGTTTACCCTGTTTTGTTTAACAACTTTCCACAACATCCACTTGAAGCCATGCAATGTAAAGTGCCGGTTATTACGAGCAACTGTTATTCCATTCAGGAAATATGTGCTGATACGGTTTTATATATCAATCCCGAAGATTATACAGACATTGCTGATAAAATGATGTTAGTTTTTAAAGATGAGAACAAGCGCAACGAATTGATCAAAGCAGCTCTAACACAGGTAAAACAATTTCATTGGAACAAAACTGCAGATCAGCTTTGGCATTTGATCAGCCATACAATTCAACAGGAAACTACTTAACTTTGCTGCCGCTTAACAGACTTTAAATTAATATATGAACCAATCAACTATAAAAATTGACGTATTGCTGGATCCTAATAAAATACCCGAACAAATAAACTGGGTAGCCACGGACAGCACTGCTGAAATGGTACAAAAAGCCAAAGCAATGAGTATTGCATTTTGGGATGGCACTGATAAAACAGCTATGCGCATTGACCTTTGGACTAAGGATATGATGGTAGATGAAATGGGTGATTTTTATTACCAGATGCTGATGGGAATGGCCGATTCTTTTAAAAGATCTACCCAACAACAGGAGATCAGTGATGATATGAAAAAATTTGCAAAAGATTTTTTTGATAAATTCAGGGCCATACAGTTGAAGGAACAGATGTAACTGGAATTAGGGATTAGGAATTGGGAATTAGGAAGACTTTAAAATTATAAAGTCTCTCCCAAATTCCAAATTACTCATTACTATTTATATAATACTTAAAAAAACATGAGTTTAGAACAACAAATAATGTCGGAAATGAAAGATGCTATGAAATCAAAGGATGAAGTGGCTTTACGGTCATTACGTGCCATCAAAGCAGAGATCATTAAAGCTAAAACAGCTCCCGGGGCTGCAGGAGAAATTACTGAATCAACAGAACAAATCTTTTTACAAAAGATGATGAAGCAACGAAGAGATTCGCTGGAGATATTTGAAAAACAGGGACGTACCGACCTTGCAATAAAAGAAAAAGAAGAAATGGCAGTTATAGAAAGATTTTTGCCTAAACAAATGGATGAAAACGAAATAAAAGCAATTGTTGAAAAAATTATCGCTGATACAGGCGCTTCGTCTCCGGCAGATATGGGTAAAGTAATGGCTGTTGCCAGTAAGCAACTATCAGGTTTGGCAGATGGTAAAACCATTAGCACAATTACAAAAGAATTACTTTCTAAATAATTAATAACTCTGTGTATTTAACAAAACAGGGAATGGGATAAATATTAATATGCTGATAGATTTTATTTTTGCAGTTTGTATGGTTATTGCCTGTATTAAGGGATATCAAAAAGGGCTCATCCTTGCCGTTTTTTCTATCATTGCTTTTGTTATTGGTTTGGCTGCCGCTTTAAAATTATCCGCAATAGCTGCCGTGTATTTAAAAGACAGTATCAGCGTTTCTGCCAAATGGTTGCCCTTTATTTCATTTGTACTCGTTTTTTTTGTGGTTGTATTACTGGTACGCTGGGGCGGAAAATTAATTGAAAAATCCTTCCAGGTAGTTTTGCTGGGCTGGTTAAACAAGCTTGGAGGTATTATTTTTTATGCCGCACTCTATATAATTATTCTGAGTTTTTTTTTATTTTATGCCGAAAAACTGCACCTGGTTCAATCAGCAGCTATACAATCATCAAAAACCTATCCTTTTTTACAACCCTTGGGGCCAAAACTGATTGATGGGCTTGGAAAGATAATTCCTGTTTTCAAAGATGTGTTTAGTGAGCTGGAAAGCTTTTTTACAGGCATATCCAACAAAATTGCTCATTAATTTCAGCCATTCTTTTAAATAACGTAATTTTAGCCCGATTCGTTATTTTAGCATTTAGCTAACTTTATATATGGATCATAAAATAATTCCTTCTTACGGATGAGCTACGAAATAAAACTGGACGGAAAATTTAAATTTATTGAAGAAGGCGAGGGAGATCCGCTTTTATTACTACATGGATTATTTGGAGCACTGAGCAATTTCAGGGATCTTATAGAACATTTCAGTAAATCAAACAAAGTAATTGTTCCTATATTGCCCCTTTTAGAACTTGATCTTTTACATACCTCAGTAGGCGGATTAGAAAAATTTGTTCAGCGGTTCATCGAATACCGGAATTACAATGAGATCAATTTATTGGGCAATTCATTAGGTGGACATGTGGCATTGGTACATATTCTTAAAAATCCTCAACGCATCAAATCACTTATTCTTACCGGAAGTTCGGGTTTATTTGAAAATGGAATGGGTGATACCTACCCAAAAAGAGGAGACAGAGAATATATCCGTAAAAAAACTGAGCTTACTTTCTATGATCCCAAATTGGCAACTGAAGAGTTGGTTAATGAAGTATTTGAAATAACCAATAACAGAATGAAGGTTATAAAAATAATTGCACTTGCAAAAAGTGCCATTCGAAATAATTTAGGTGAAGAACTGAACCAGATAAAACAACCGGCCTGCCTGATATGGGGAAACAATGATACAATAACGCCTCCTTTTGTTGCAAAAGAATTTAACCGGTTGATACCAAATAGTGAATTGCATTTTGTAGATAAATGCGGGCATGCTCCGATGATGGAAGTACCTGAAGAGTTTAATCGTATATTAACTGAGTTTTTAGCTAAACTAAAAACACCTGCTGCAACAGTTTGATAATTTATTTTGTCATTATACTTAAAATGGCTGATCATCGTTACTGTAATAGTTGTCAACTAAATTAACCCATCTTTTATGTTAACAATAGAATTGATCAATAATAATATACCCCGGTTACAATTACAAGACCCTATTAGCAAAGCATTAGGATTGATAAATGATTTCCGTGTTACTCACCTGCCCGTTGTTGCAGATGATAAATATCTTGGTTTGGTAAGTGAAGATGACCTGATGGATGCTGAAGAAATTAAAATGCCGATAGAAGTAATTCAGGAATCTTTTATTTATGCAGCCGTAAAAGACAATGAGCATTTTTTAAATGCAGTGAAATGCAGTAACCAGTTTGATACTACTGTAGTACCAGTCATTAATGAAGAAAAGGAATTAGTAGGGGTTATTACCACTAATGATCTGCTGAAAACACTTGGTAATTTTTCGGGCACCAATGAAATAGGTGGAATCATTGTTTTAGAAATGGAACACAGCCAGTTTACCATTTCCGAGATCAGCAGGATAGTGGAAAGCAATGATGCTACGATCTATCATTTAAACACAACAATTGACCCTGATACAGGTATGTTTACTGTTACGCTCCATGTTAATAAAAAAGAAATTTCGGCTATAGTAGCTACATTCGAAAGATACGAGTTTGATGTTATTTATTATTTTGGCAATGAAAAATTTGAAAACGAGATACATAGTAACTACCGACACCTGATGAATTACCTTGATATTTAGCTGCTGCTTTATTAAGTTGAAACAATTTTAGATCTGCTTGTAAAGCATAGTCAAGTTTTGATGATCAACCTGAAAAAAATATTTTTTTGTACCCTTTTTTCCGGATCTGCTTTATTATCACATGCCCAGCAGAAAGCGATCCCCAATATCACTATCACAGGTTCTGCAGTTCTTCCCGCAGATACAACATTAAAGATCTGCATAAAGGAACTCACTGTTAATGGCAATAAAAGAACGAAGCTTTTTGTTATTTTACGTGAAGTACCTTTCAAAAAAGGCGACTCTATCTCAATTGCACAGATCAACTCTACACTTGAGCAGGCCAGGAGACAGGTTTACAATACTACTTTATTTGAATCAGTAAAGATTGAGGCAGTTATACCCAATGCATTTTCAATAAACATAAACATTAATGTACATGAGCGCTGGTACATATTTCCAATTCCGCAATTTCAATTAGTTGACAGGAATTTTAATGTCTGGTATAAAACATTTAATCATAGTTTAAAAAGGGTTAACTATGGTATAAAATTTGAACACAGTAACCTTACCGGAAACAATGATAAGCTAAACATCATTTTTATCAGTGGCTACAGCAGAAATATTTCTGTCAATTATATCAACCCCAATATTAATGCTGCGCATAATATGGGAATATCCTTTAGTGCAGGGTATTCACAAAACAGGGAAATATCTTATAATACCAGCCTCAAAGACACGGTATTATTTTATCCGTCTGATTCTGTAAGAAGAACAACAAATAATTTTGTACGGAATAGTTGGTATATCAATACAGGTTATATTTTTCGTAAAGGTTTTTTTACCCATCATTATTTTACTGCAACATATTCATTTCTTAAAGTAGATGATTCTATAATAATAAAAAACAGCAACTACTTTGGGGATTCTGTCAATGCAAAAGGATTTCTTGATCTGGGATATACTTATCAATATACCAATGTTGATAATAAAGAGTATTCATTAAAAGGAACATCCTACTATTTTTCTATTTTTAAAAGAGGGTTACAATTCACCGGGGGACTTAATATGCTTTCCATTGAAGCAGGTTTGAATAAGTATTATGACCTGGGTAAAAAATGGTATGCTAATTTTCAGTTAAAAGGGCGAATAAAACTGCCACTCGAACAGCCTTATTTCAATCGCCGAAGCCTTGGTTATAGTGACACCTACCTGCGTGGGCTTGAATACATTGTTGTGGATGGAGTGGCTTATGCTTTATTTAAAGCCACACTTAAGAAAAAATTATTTTCTTTTAATATCCCTTTTTCGCTATTCCCTAAATTATTTACTAAAATACCGTTTACCTTTTTTGCAAAAACTTATTCAGACTTTGGTTATGTTTATATAAAAGACAAATACACTGCTAAACTCAATAACCGTTTATTATGTAGTGGCGGTTTTGGTATAGATGTACTCACCATATATGATGTAAACCTGCGGTTCGAATACAGTTTCAACCAGTTAAATCATAGCGGTTTATTTTTTCATACGCAAAGTGGATTTTAAGCTTTTACTTTGCAAAATATTCATGTATATAAATGAAGATCGCAATTTACAGCAGGGGAATCGAAAACAATCAGCACCAGGATATAAGCCTGTTGCTTGATGAATTGGAACTTCGAGGAGTGGAACCGGTTTTCTACCAGGATTTTTTTAACCAGTTTTATTCTGCTATTGATATTAAATCAAAATACTCCACATTTAATTCTTATGCTGATCTGGATGACAGTATAGATTGTTTAATGAGCCTGGGTGGCGATGGAACTTTATTAGACACTGTAACATTAGTCCGAGATAAGGGTATACCTGTTGTGGGTATCAATTATGGACGGCTTGGGTTTTTAGCAAATATTGGTAAAGAAGATCTGCATTCCGCAATAGAAGCCCTGGTTAATCAAACTTTTGTTTTAGACAAAAGAACCCTTATTCACCTGGATGCCAATATTCCTTTGTTTGGCGAAGTGCCTTATGCACTAAATGAATTTTCGTTACATAAAAAAGATTCCTCGCCAATGATAAAAATTCATACTTATTTAAATGGTGAATTTTTAAATACTTATTGGGCCGACGGTTTGATCGTGGCAACACCAACGGGTTCAACGGGTTACTCTTTAAGTTGCAGTGGACCGGTTGTGTTTCCCGAAAGCGGAAGTTTTGTGATAACTCCTGTTTCACCGCATAATCTTAATATCCGCCCGATTGTTGTACCTGATAATAATATTATTTCATTTGAAATAGAAGGAAGAACAGATGGTTTTTTATGTACCCTCGACAGCCGTAGGGAAATTGTTACCAAAGAAATTCAATTGGCTGTAAAAAAAGAAAAATTCTGTATTAACCTCATCCGCCTCAATGAAAATAATTTTTTACAAACACTTCGTAATAAATTGAGTTGGGGATTAGATAAACGTAACTAGTAAATCAAGTATCGTCAGTCGGGTTATAAAAGTTTCTATGATTTTTTTTACTGCTTAAAGCCTCCCTTTGAGGAGGTTTAGAGGGGCCTGTTTTATGAACATCAAAATAAAAAAACTTCGATCAATCTTTATTCTGTACTGGTTTTTACTGGCATACATATTAGCTGCATTGATATGGTGGTTTATAGCGCTTACCCGGCAAAATGAACAAATGACAAAATATAAAATGCAGGAATTATTTCCGGCTGATAAAACTTATATCGCAGCATCAACAAAAATAGCTGATGAAAATAAAAGGAAAACAGCACAATATATCGGTGAAGGCGCTACCTTTTTTCTGCTGATCATTGCGGGTGCCGTTTTTGTTTTCAGGGCTGTTCGCAAACAATTAAAGATCAGCCAGGAACAACAACATTTTATGATGGCGCTCACCCATGAATTGAAAACCCCCATTGCCGTTGCCAAACTGAACCTGGAAACCCTGCAAAAAAGAAGACTTGACGAAACACAGCAACATAAGCTTATACAAAATACATTACAGGAAACCAACCGACTCAATTCACTTTGTAATAATATGCTCCTCTCTTCCCAGATCGAAGCAGGGGGTTATCACATTACAAAAGAAGAAACAAATTTTAGTGACCTGGTAAATAGCTGTATCCAGGACTTTATGATTCGCTTTCCGCTACGTAATATCCAATCACAAATAAAAGATGACCTTTTTATCACCGGCGACAGGTTATTATTACAGATGGCAGCAAATAACCTGATCGATAATGCTATTAAATATTCACCCAAAGAATCAATTTTAAATATTTTGTTGTTTGAAGAAAATAAGCTGATACAATTACAGGTAAAAGACGAGGGAAAGGGAATTGCAAATGATGAAAAAGAAAACATCTATAAAAAATTTTATCGCATTGGTAATACGGCAACAAAGGCCGCCAAAGGCACCGGGTTAGGTTTATACCTCACCAAAAAGATCGCAATACAGCATAATGCAAACATTTCTGTGACAGACAATTTACCAACAGGTGCTATTTTTACAGTTACTTTTCATTCATTAACTTAAAAGAATTCATTTTATTTCATGCCTGATAAACAATTTTCAATATTACTGGTAGAAGATGAAGAAAATTTGCAGGAAGCATTAAAACTTAACCTGGAGATGGAGGGTTATGAAGTTACCGGTGCTTATGATGGTGCCGAGGCATTAAGGGCAGTACAAAAAGAATATTTTAACCTGATCATACTGGATGTAATGCTGCCCGAATTAGATGGCATTGTAGTTTGCGAAACCATACGCCTCAATGACCCTGATATTCCCATCCTGATGCTGAGTGCTAAAAACAGCAGTGCCGACAGGGTATTAGGTTTAAAAAAAGGTGCCGATGATTATCTAACCAAACCATTTAACCTGGAAGAATTATTACTTCGGGTAAATAAACTTATTCGTAAAAGCGAACGACTGAGCAATAAACAACCCTTGCCTGAAATTTATACGTTTGGAAAAAATAAAATAGATTTTAAAGCTTCAGAAGCATTTACAAAAAACGGGGAAAAAATAACGCTAACAAAAAAAGAGATCATGTTGCTTAAACTTTTAATTGAAAATAATAATGAAGTAGTTACCCGTGAAAAAATATTACAGGTTGTTTGGGGATATAATGTTTATCCCACTACTCGTACCATCGATAATTTCATTCTCAATTTCCGTAAATACTTTGAAGAAGATAGCCGTAACCCAAATTATTTTCACTCGGTAAGAGGATCGGGTTATAAGTTTACTGATGCTTAAATAATAATTTTCATTTAGTACTTGTTATCACTTATTACCACTTCGTGGTATTTTACAAAAAAGTATCATTTAGGTTTTGAGATTTCATTTTTTCTTAGTGCAGGGGCCGAACTAATAGTTTTAAATAATGTTAACCGAACTGTAGACTATAGCATACCAAGTCCACCAACTGGATATATCAAGGCTACTTATAAAGCAAATGAAAATATAAAATTTGGAAATAACAGCCAATTGGGTACTGCCATATTTGGAGGAATTGGAACACAGATTAAAGTAAAAGGAAATGTTGTTGATATTAAACTTGCCTATTGCAATGATATTTCAAAAAGTAAATTTTTAACGCTCCGTAATATAGAAAGTGATTCTTATTTCTACGGTAAGTTTAAAAGTATTCAATTAAAAGCCGGATACTCATTATCATTTCGAAAGAAAAAATAAATTGTATCTTTTTTAAAACCCAATTAACTCAACAACGTCACTTACCCTATCATAAATATCTTTCATTTGCCCCTTTTCAACAATGGGGGTATACAGTTGCCATTCAATTTCATCCATTAATTTATTAAGCCGCAGGCAGGTTTCGTTGCTGATCCCTTTTTTGTCCAATTGATCACTAATCGTTCTTCTGTTTAATTCTTCTACTGCAATTTTTAATTTGCCAGACAGGTAGTTTTTTAAAGCCTGGTTTAATATAATAAAAAATGCAGCGTCGTCATTATTTTGCAGGCATTCTGCTGCAGCTGATAATGGATTTTGCAGGCTTAGGTTATATTGATCAACCTGTTCGTCATCATCTTTTTTATTTTTTTCAGTATCGAAAATAATTTTTGCTTGTTTTTCTTTTTTCCTATCATATTTCAGCCAGAAAAACAATCCCAGCATAATAAGTAAGGCCAAAACGATAACCACTTGTAACCGATTATCGAATAATATATTTAACAGGGATCTATTGTTCGGTTTGTTTACAGTATTAACCATTCCAGGAGCTTTGCCACTACCTTTTGTTACAGTTAGTTCATTTGGTTTTGTAGTTACAGTTTTGTACCTGCTTTCCCGGGGATCAAAAAAACTAAATTCAACAGCAGGTATTGTATAAGTACCCGGGTTTGAAAAAGTAAAAGTGTATTCGATAATTTTTTTTCCGCTAACAGGCACTGTTGTTTTATAAAGGTCGTCTGTTATTTTTGGTTCAAACCCCTCCAATCCCGTGGCCCAATTTATTTCCGGTGCCGTTACCAGGTGCAGATTTCCAACTCCACTTATGATCAGGGTTAACTTTGCGGCATCATCAGTAGTAAAATTTTTTTTATCTACGGAAGATTCAATTGAAAAATTACCAACTGCACCTTTAAAGTTGGCCGGCCTGTTCAGATCCGGTAATGGTTTTACAAATATGGTTAATGGTTTGCTTTGCAAAACGATCCTATAGTCTTCCATCCCTTCCGGCGAAATGCCGGCACCGGCAAAATCCCGAAACATATCACCCAATAAATTTGCCTGGCTATTGGCATATTCTTCCCTGATAAAACGAACATTATTATCAATTTCAGCCACTTCAAGTTCAAGATTTCCGGGTTGCAAAGGGTATAATTGTGATTTACGGATCGTGTATACATTATATTCTTTCCCGTTCTGCTTTTCTGTTTTATAACTCACATTATCCGGTTGTTGAAGATCAATAACAGAAAAACCATTAAAAGAAGGATTTTTCGTCATACTGCTCTCGCTCTTTAACCTGGTATATAATTTATACTCAGCAATGATGGGTTCTCCAACAAAACAAGAGGTTTTATTTGTCTCCAGTTTTACAAACATGTTCTTTTTTATTTTATCAAGGGCATTTTCTCCCTTTCGTAAAATATAATCCCGGGGTAATGCTTCTGGTACTGTTTCTTCAAATGGATCAAGAAGACTAAACGGCGAGAGCGAATTATTGCCTCCGGAATTATTTCCCGAAAAGCTATTATTTACTCTTAATACAACTGCGTTGCTTTGATAGGTTGCGCCATCAGCAATTGCTGAAGCGGGGGCAATTGTGTAAGTTCCGGGGCCCCTTGGTTTAAGAATATAAACAATAGCTATATACTTTTTTACATCTCCATTGATTGAACTCATCCCGCTTTCCTGGTTGGGGCCACTGATGATGGTAAAATTTTTTAATTGTGGGGGAGTAATATCCTGCACATCCTTTGCATTTTCAACTGATAATTTTAATTGGGTATATTCATCTTTACTTATCTGTGACGGTGATAAACTGGCTGAAAATCTCACCTGCGCCGGCACATACTGGCTAAAAAGCAATGACAGAAAAAAAAATATCTTTTTTGGAAATGTTTTCATAATAACAACTGCAAAAATACTTTATACAAAGCCTTTGCCTTAAGAGAAGCTGATAAACGGTTATAAAAATCTGTTAAAGGTCGCCAAGTAAAGGGCGTAGCACAATATCTTCAATTACAGCCTGTGGCGACAACTGGCTGGCGGCTAATACCATAATAGCAATATCTTCCGGTTCCATTATCCGTTTATCCGAATTATCAAAATCGCCCCAGGACTCAGTCATTACTGCGCCCGGATAAACTGCTGTTACTTTTATCTGGTGTGGTATTAATTCTTTTCGCAGGTTTTTACTAAATCCCATCATCGCAAATTTACTGATGCTGTATCCGCCACCGTTAGCATAGGCATGCAAAGAAGCTATAGAACAAATATTGAAAATATGCCCCCTTTTTCGGGCAATCATAGCCGGCAACAAACTCCGGGTAAGATGATAGGCGCTATATACATTTACGGCCATCATTTTTTCAAGGTTGCCGTCTGTTTCATCGCAAATACTACCTGGGATAAATTGCCCTGCATTATTTACAAGTATATCCGGAACTCCTGATTGAAGACACCAATTGGAAAACTTAATAACTTCTTCCTTTATTGACAGATCAGCCGGCATCCATTTGATCGTACTTGCCGGGTATAGTTTTATTAATTCCGTCGCTGTATTATTTAATGGTTCCTCATTACGGGCACATAAAAATAAAGAAGCTCCTTCGGCAGCAAAGGCAGCGGCAATGGCCTTGCCAATCCCCTTACTGGCGCCTGTAATAATTACGTTCATCGCTAAATTGTTGAATATTTTAATTACTATCTTGCAAATTAAATATAAAGTTATCATTTATCATTTATCATTTATCATTTATCATTTATCAATTGTCAATTAACCAATGCCCCACTATAAACATCTCTTCTTTGACCTCGACCATACTTTATGGGACTTTGATGCCAATGCAAGGGAAACACTATTTGAAATGTATAAAATATTTGAACTTGATAAAATTATTATTGCCCCGTTTGAAGATTTTTACCGGAAATATCTTTACCATAATGAGATCTTATGGGACCGCTACCACAAAGGATTACTCAGTTCAGAAGAACTAAAATGGAAAAGAATGTGGCGCACTTTGCTGGATTTTAAAATAGGAGATGAATTATTGGCAAAAAGCCTCAGTGAAAAATTTTTAGAAATATTGCCCACAAAAAAAATATTATTCCCCTATACTATTGAAATACTGAATTACCTAAAGGATAAGAAATATATATTACACCTTATCACCAATGGCTTTGAAAAAACACAATGGAGCAAATTAAATAACAGCGGCCTTGGCCACTATTTTACTCATATTATAACCTCAGAAGCCAGCAACAGTTTAAAGCCAAAAAAAGAAATATTTGATTTTGCAATGAATAAAGCAAAAGCTGATCTAGCTGAAAGTATCATGATCGGTGATAACCTTGAAGTTGATATTCAGGGTGCAATAAATGCGGGTATGGATTCGGTTTATGTAAATCATATTGATATCACGGTAAATTTAATGCCCACATATACAGTTTATCATCTTAGAGAACTTGAAATAATTTTTAAATGACATAAAAAAACCCTTCCGTATTGGAAAGGTTAAATGTAATGCATTAAATAAATTACATTGCTACTGTCTTGGATTTGTCTTTACAGCAGGATTTAGTAGTTTTTGAACAACAGCTTTTTCCTTTGGCACATTTCTTTTTCTTTTTACTGGTGTTAGCAAAAGTGATACCTGTAATCAATAAGGCCGCGGTCATTAATAAAATGATCTTTTTCATATACAAATATTTATTTTTTGATTAATCAACGTAAAAATAGACATCAAATTGCATATTTCCAAGTTGAAGATGTTAAAATCAGAAAGTAGCAATAATGGTAACGCCTCCCTGAACAACCTGGTTTAGCTGTACATTAATAGTTGTACCCAAAGGCAAAAGCAGATCTACACGGCTTCCAAATTTGATAAACCCCATTTCTTCGGTTTGGTTAACCTTTTGTCCGGCCTCTAAATAATTTACAATACGCTTGGCCAATGCCCCTGCGATCTGTTTTACCAACACTTCTTTGTTATTATTTTTTATAACTATTGAATGTCGTTCATTTTCTGTTGATGATTTAGGGTTCCAGGCTACAAGGTATTTTCCCTTATGATATTTATTGTAGATCACTTCACCGCTAATTGGATTGCGGTTAACATGCACATTGGCCGGACTCATAAAAACGGATACCTGAATACGTTTATCTTTAAAATATTCATTATCGATTGTTTCTTCTATTACCACCACTTTGCCATCGGCAGGGGAAATAATACAATTTTCTTTGACAGTAAGTATCCGATTGGGTATCCGAAAAAATGAAACAAGAAACAGCAGCAGCGCCAGGGTTAAAATAAATATTACTGCACAGATCCACATTATTGATGCACTAAAAAAATAAAACAACGATAAATTAATTGCGCCAAAGATGAGTGTAGCTATGGCAATTGATTTGTATCCTTCCCTGTGTATGGTCATTGGTTAAATTAAGCTGCAAATATAAGTTAACGGCGGTATCTAATGTATTCAGAAGATATTGTTTGTTTATATTAGTTTTAACCGCTGTTGGGCTTGCCGGCAAAGGCAGGGTTTGCAACCGCCGACAGGGTTACACAAACAGGTTTAAGTATAACCAAACAAATGGAGTGGCAATTAAAAAAGAATCAAAGCGATCCAAAAACCCACCGTGGCCAGGCATAAAACTGCCACTGTCTTTTACATTGGCAATGCGTTTTAATTTACTTTCCAACAGATCGCCGGCTGTACCAAATATGGAACAAATTGCTGCAATAACGATCGCATTTTTTACAAGAATAATTTCTGTATAATAGGCCAGTAACGCAATCGTCAACACACAGAGTAATAATCCTCCAATAGTTCCTTCCAATGTTTTTTTAGGAGATATTTTTGAAAAATGTGTCTTGCCTATCCATGAACCCACCAGGTAAGCCGAGGAATCATTTATCCAGATAGAAATCAAAATTGCGCAAGGAATTAATTTGCCGGACTCAGTAAAATTAAAACTACCCTTGAAAATATTTCCCCCGCTTCGCAGATCCACCAACAATAAATAAGGTAACGTGATATAAATTAACCCGGCTAAACAATACAATACATATTTTTTACTATCAATCTTCTTCAACAATTTCACATATTCAAACCAGGCACCAAAATGTATAATTGTAAACAATATCAAAAAACTCCAGGAATTCCATAATAAACCTGTTAGCATTACTAATACAAATATCAGTGCTGTTAAAGCACGTGTTTTTAATATTTGAAAATTAAGTGCCAAATCTTGTGTTTTAATGTTGTGCAATACTATGTAAAGGGTCGTTATTTTCCACCAAGTTCTGCTCGTCAAGTGCAACCAGTGACCTGTTTTTTGCAGAAAATTTTTCAAAAAGAAGGTATAAGACAAAAGTAATGGCAATGGCGACTAATCCAAACCAAAGCGGAACTTCGGGGTCCAGTTTATTGGCGTCTATTTTTCCTCCGTGCCGCAACATCCAGAATAATTGTATAAGGGCTATGACATTATTCATAAAATGTGCCGCAATATTCACCCAAATGTTTTTGCTGCGCTGGTACATCAGTCCTAATATAAATCCCAATAACGCTCTCGTGAAAAAAAGATAGATCGACATATGAACAAGACTGAACAATAACGAGCTAACGATAATGGCTATCAGTGGCGCCTTCCACCAACGCTCCAGTAAATTCTGTAAAGCTCCCCTGAAAAATATTTCTTCAAATAAGGCGGGGAAAAAAGCCATGATCACCAATGCCATTGCAAATTCGCCCCAGCTCTTTAAATTACTCATAATGACTACCTGCTCACTATAACTGTCTTCCAGTTTTTTTGCCATATCGTTCAGTCCGGGGAAATGTACCAGTATGTTTTTACTCAGGTCACCCAGCCACACAGCAATAATGCTTCCGAAAAAGATCAAAAAGAACCCGATCAGTACCTGCCAGGCATTGATACGTTTATTGAACCCGAGCCAGAAACTGTTTTTTCCATGACAGATGATGAGGTATAAAAAAGCAGGAACAAAAAAAAGAAAAAAAGTACCCAATACCTGTGCAAGCCTCGCATAAGCTACATGCTCGGGCTTCATCATGACTTTGATGATCTCATCTCCCATTTTGCTCAATGGAATGCCCGGGGGAAGCAGCATCTTACCAATTACCAGTTGCACAATTGCTGTAAGGATAAAACCCAAACCGAAAAAAGCCAGTAAAATACCCGTTTGTGCTGCCCCTGAAAACCCTTTAACACTCTTGTATTGCATAAGCTTGGCCGATTAATTGTAAATTTGCCATCGCAATATACAATGAGTAAAAGGTTTAAAAAATAAAATGCCTGCTATAGGTCACATACAATTACCCGATTTTCCGCTTTTACTTGCACCCATGGAGGATGTAAGTGACCCGCCTTTTCGTGCTGTATGTAAAGATCATGGTGCCGACCTCATGTACACCGAATTTATTTCTAGTGAAGGATTGATCAGGGATGCCATTAAAAGCCGTAAGAAATTAGACATTTTTGATTACGAGAAGCCGGTAGGTATACAAATTTTTGGAGGTGATGAAGAGAGTTTATCTCTTGCTGCCAAAATTGTAGATGTTACCAACCCCGATCTGCTGGATATTAATTTTGGCTGTCCTGTTAAAAAAGTGGCACTAAAAGGTGCCGGAGCCGGTGTACTTAAAGATATTGATCTAATGGTACGTTTAACGGCTGCCGTTGTAAGATCAACTTCATTACCTGTTACAGTAAAAACAAGACTTGGATGGGATGATAAAACCAAAAATATTGAAGAGGTTGCCGAACGGTTACAGGATGTTGGTATTAAAGCACTGGCCATTCATGGACGAACCAGAACGCAAATGTATAAGGGCAGTGCCGACTGGGAACTGATCGGTAAAATAAAAAATAACACCCGTATCAAAATCCCCATTTTTGGTAACGGTGATATTGATAGCCCGGAGAAGGCACAAGAATATAAAAATAAATATGGTGTTGATGGTATTATGATTGGCCGGGCAGCCATTGGTTACCCATGGATATTTAATGAAATAAAACATTTTATGAAAACGGGTAATCATTTACCTGCACCCACAATAGAAGACCGTATAGCTGTTTGTAAAAAGCACTTACACAAATCATTTGAATGGAAGGGGCCTGTTGTTGGTATTTTTGAAATGCGCCGTCATTATGCGAATTATTTAAAAGGTATGCCCAATATAAAAGAGTATCGCTACAAATTGGTTACCTTAAAAACGGTGGAAGAAATTGATGAAATATTGGATGAAATTGTAATAAATTATTCGGGGTATGAGTTTGAAAAGACCCCGATAGAACTAATAAATTACCACGAGAAGTGCCCGGTTTAAAAAATAAGCGTTGTTGATTAATAAAAAAATATTATTCATTTGTTTTGCTTTTGCCTGCAGTATTTTTATTGCCTGTAAAAAAAATGCAGCAACCACAATTTACAAAACAGCTCCTGTAAAAAAAATGCTGGATGCTTATACCGAAGTCCAATATGGCAATATGCCGTTGATAATAAGTGTGCCCCATGGCGGCACGATGGCCCCGGCTTTTATCCCCGACAGAACATGCCCCGGCATAACAACAGTAACCGATAATAATACAATTGAATTGTTGATGGCCATTGATAGTGTATGTAAATCCGACTATGGCCTGCAACCATTTTATGTGACTACTTATTTAAAACGTATTAAGCTTGATCAGAACAGGGATTTTGCTGAAGCTACCTGTAGTAATTCAGCCCTGAATATTTACTGGACAAATTATCATGAAAGCATTGATACCTGTATCACTAAAATTTTATTGAATTACCCGCAATGTTTATTTATTGACCTTCATGGACACGGACATACCAAACAACGGCTGGAGCTTGGGTATTTAGTTGACGCTAATTTGCTGCGCAATCCGGCCGGCATTGTGCCATCAACCACTTCTATTTACCATTTATTACAACAAAATAATACTCTAACAATTAATCAATTACTGACAGGCACAAACGCTTTTGGAACAACGATCGCTACAAATGGATTTCCGTCAGTTCCATCACAACAAACCCCTGCGCCAGATATCGGCGACCCATTTTTCGACGGCGGATATAACACAGTGCGATTTACAGGCTCTGTTTATCCAAAAGTATTTGGCTGGCAAATTGAAAGCAATTATACGGGGGTAAGGGATAATAAAAATAGCTGGGCCAATTTTGCAAAAGCTTTTTTAAGATCAGTTATGCAATATTATACAACTAATACAAGCCTTCAACCTGCAACTTTTGGTAAATAAATTATTTTTCTGTTACAATTGCTTCGAGTGCTTTGTAATAAGTTTTTCCTCTTTGCTCTGCAAAATAATCGGCACCAAGCATTAATAATGCTTGTATTGCCAATGTAAGGCCTACTCCTTTCCAAAACCCATGCGCTACATTAATCCTAAAATAAATGAACAAACCAATACCAATTAAGGCTAAAGTAATTTCGGCATACCGGTAAATAATAAAATTTTTCATCACAGTTTTCATTCTGGGAAGCTCTTCTGATTTTGTGAAATTTACAGGTTCCATACCAATATTATAGGCAATATCTGTTCTTTGTTTATCACTTCGTGTATATACACTATAACCAACCACACACTGAATTAAACCAATTACAAATAATGGTATGGCTGCTCCTTTAAAAAAAGCAGGGTTAGACTTAATAAAAAAGAAAAAAATGACTGCTAGTACAATAGCCGAAATACCCAGCCCCAGAAACAGAAGGCTTTCTTGTTTTTCACTTACAAAATATTTATGAACAAAACTAAAATCACGTAATTCAAGCATAACTATTTTTTTATTGCATTAATTAATTCTTTAGAAAATGGTTCTACAGATGAGCCAAAATAATTGATCAACAGGCCTTTTTCATCAACAAGGTATTTACAAAAATTCCACACCGGTTGCTGATCATTCCAGCCATTTAACTTTGGGTCAGTCAACCATTTAAATACAGGGTTCTGCCCCGGTCCTTTTATAACGCTGCTTTTTTTCATTATTGGAAAACTGATCTTGTAATTTTTTTTACAGAACCCAGCAATAGTTGCATCATCGCCATTTTCCTGTTTGCTAAAATCATTGGCTGGAAAAGCGATGACAATTAATTTTTCTTTATACTGCTGATACAATTTCTCAAGATCTGCATATTGACCAGTATAACCACAATCAGATGCAGTATTTACCAATAATAATTTTTTATCTTTCCAAACTAAAAAATCAATTGTTGTTCCATCATTCAATTTATCTGTTAAAGTATAAAATGAAATCAAAGGAATTGCTTTTTCATTAGATAATTTTTTTGTGTTTATATTTTTAAAATTCATCCACCACATCCAGGCCGGGTAAACGGCTTTCAAAAATTTCTGGCGGTAAGTCATATTGATTGAATTTTTATTCGCAATTTCCACATAAATAAAGAATAAGGCAACCAATATTGTTAAAACGATAATTACCCATTTAAATTTACTGTATTTCCTTTTTTGTGACATCGTTTATTGAACAATTTTAATGTTCCTTGCCAAATTTAAACAGGTAATATGCTAAATACTCCTGAATACAATATCTACGCTATCTTATCATCCACTTAAACAATTTCAACCTTCCATTAAATGGCGGATACTTTATTGACGGATCAAACCAGGTGGGTGTTTTCATAATTCCTTTTTTATGGCTAAACGTTTCAAAAGAATATTTGCCATGATATTGACCGGTTCCGCTAATACCACGTCCGCCAAATGGCATGTTATGATTGGTTAAATGCCAGCTTGCATTATTGATACATCCACCGCCAAAAGCAATACCGTTAAGCCATTCCTCTTCCTTTTCTTTAGACGAAGTGAAAACATAAAAAGCTAAAGGGTTAGGGTTGTTTGCGATAATATGTTTTGCTTCTTCAGTTGTATTAAAAGTAAGGATGGGCAATATCGGACCAAAGATCTCTTCTTTCATTACCGAATCACTCAATGCTACGTCTTCCAGTATAGTAGGTTCGATAAATAATTTTTCTTTATTTGTTCTGCCTCCATGAACAATTTTTCCCTGTTGCAAATACCCGGTCAGCCGGTTGAATTGATGTTCATTAATGATCTTGCCATAACTATAACTTTCAGCAGCATCATCACCAAAAAATTGTTGAATCGTGTTTTTTAAAGCAGCTACCAGTTCTGCCTTTTTTGACGAATGTACCAACACATAGTCTGGTGCTACACACATTTGACCAACATTGGAAAACTTGGGCATGGCTATCCGCTTTGCAGCTATTTTTATATTGGCATCAGATTCCACCACACATGGGCTTTTACCACCCAGTTCAAGCGTAACAGGTACAAGTCTTTCTGCAGCCATTTTATAAATGATCTTTCCCACTGCAGTACTACCGGTATAGAATACATGATCAAAAGTAAAATTGTTCATCATTTCCGGAATTACAATGGCTCCATCACCCTGTATCAATTGTACATATTTTTTATCAAAAGTTTCGTTGATCAATTGCTGCATAACTGCGGATGTGGCAGGGGCAAATTCGGGAGCTTTTAAAACCGCACAGTTTCCGGCAGCCAATGCCCCAACAAGCGGAGTAAATAATAGTTGAAATGGATAGTTCCATGGGCCAATTATTAACACTACCCCCAATGGCTCAGATAAATTATAACTTTTAGAAGGAAGGTTAACCAGGTTAGTCGAGACCTTTTCCGGTTGCATCCATTTATCAAGGTTTTTGAGTGCAGTATTAAGCTCAACAAGAAAAAACCCGGTTTCTGTAGCCCAACATTCTTCCGGGCTTTTTTTAAGATCTGTATATAACGCTGCATGCAACGGCTGTTCAAATTTAATAACGGCTTCTTTTAATTTAGTCAATTGCTGTTTCCTGAACTTATAATTTTGGGTAGCACTGCTATCAAAATAACTACGCATTTGTAAAAGATTATTTATCTCTGCCATTAGATTAAATTTGTGGAAAGGTAATAAAACCAATGATATGACTGATGAACAGTATATGCAAATGGCGCTTAAGGAAGCTAAAAAGGCATTTGATACTGGTGAAGTGCCCGTGGGAGCGATCATTGTAATGAAAGAACAGGTGATTGCGAAGGCGCATAATCAGGTAGAGTTATTGACCGATAGTACAGCTCATGCTGAAATATTATGCCTTACTGCGGCTTTTAATTTTTTGGGTAGCAAATACCTGCCAGAAGCAATATTGTATGCAACATTAGAACCATGCCTTATGTGCTGCGGCGCTTTGTATTGGAGCAAGATCGGGAAGATCGTATATGGAGCAAACGATGAAAAAAATGGTTATAAAAAAACAGCCGGTGATAAAAATCCTTTTCATCCCAAAACTGAACTGGTAAATGGTATTTTAAGTGAAGACTGTGCCTCACTGATGAAAGATTTTTTTAAATCCCGGCGCTGATTTTCGAAATGAGAAACAAATAAAATACAGAACTGTTAGAAGTTTAGGAGGTTTAGAAGGTTTAGTTTAATTTGCGGATTACTTATTCAACATTCAACATCATCCTGAGCGCAGTCGAAGGGCAACATTCAACATTCAACATTCAACATTCAACATTCAACATTCAACATTCAACATTCAACATTCAACATTCAACATTTAAAATTTATTACTATGGCATTTACACTACCGGCACTTCCTTATGCATACGAAGCATTAGAGCCACATATTGACACCACAACAATGAAAATACATCATGACAAGCACCACCAGGCTTATGTAGATAATTTAAATAAAGCCATTGCCGGAACAGAAAACGAAAACAAAACTATTGAACAACTGGTAGCAGTGGCAGGAACCATCAGCCCGGCAGTACGTAATAATGGCGGTGGCCATTGGAATCATAGTTTTTTTTGGGAGAATATGGCTCCTGGTGCAGGTGGCGCTCCTTCAGGAAAATTAGCTGATTCCATCAACGCATCATTTGGTTCATTTGATACATTTAAAGAAAAATTTGCAGCAGCAGGTATGACGCGTTTTGGAAGTGGATGGGCCTGGTTGATCGTTAAAGACGGTAAACTGGAAGTTTCCTCTACACCTAACCAGGATAACCCTCTTATGGATGTGGCAGAGGTAAAGGGTACACCAATTTTAGGCTGTGATGTTTGGGAGCATGCTTATTATTTACACTATCAAAACCGCCGTGCTGATTATTTAGCTGCTTTCTGGAATTTGGTAAACTGGAATAAAGTTGCTGAACGGTTTTCATAAAAAATAATTTTATCAACTTAAGCTGCAATATTTTTATTGCGGCTTTTTTATTTTTGATTACTTTACTGTTTAAAAAAATTATATGCAAAAACTATTTTTATTTTTATGTGGTTCACTATTAATAAGTAATTCAATAATTGCCCAAGGACCGAATACTGCTGAAATAAAAAAATTGAAGATCAAAAAAATGATCGTTTATTATGGTGAGAAAGGTAAAGAAGGTACATCAGTGGCGTCTACTTATTATGATACCTACGGTTATGATACCGCCAGTTATAATGCAGGTAAACGTGTATCGTACAATGTAATTGAATATGATGCAATGCAACGTCCCAAAACCATTACGGCGTTTTCAGATAAAAGCGAGCAGAAAGATAAAACCGTTTTTACCTACAATCCTGATGGCAGTTATATGTCGGTAAACATAGATGCCCGCTTTGGGTTAAAAAAAACAGATGTATTTGATAATAAAGGATTGAACATAACACATACCGTTCCCGATGGTTCAGTACATAAATATGTTTACAATGCAAAAGGACAGTTATTAAAAGTATACTCTGTACCCAAAAACGAAGGCGTAAAGTTTACCAGGGAATATACATATAATGCCGCTGGTAAATTGATCAGTTCAATAAACAAGGGAGACTTTCCTTTCAGCAGTACTTATGAATATGATGCCAAAGGTTTGTTGAAAAGGGTAAAAAGTACAACTGTAAATGAATCCAACGAAAAAGAAATTTCACTAAAAAATTACGAATATGGATACTAGGGTACCGGATCATATCCTTGTCCGCCCCATGGATGGCATTTAGATACCCTTTTAACGGTAAGCCATAAACCCTTTATTGGTCCGTATTTTTTTAGTGCCTGAATTCCGTAATATGAGCAGGTTGGTGTAAACCGGCACTTCTGCCCCAGCCAGGGAGAAATGATCCACTGGTATAATTTTATTAAAATAATGAAGGGTAAACTAAGAATCAGCAAAACTGTTTTCATGCATTAATTTTAATAGTCTTTTTAAAACAATTCCGGTTTTTTCAAATATTAAATTATACTCCGGTAATTCATTACCAACATAGATAAAAAACACTGCGAGTTGTTTTTTATTTTCTACCAGCTTATCAAACAATTCATTTTTCTGCAATCGGTAAGCTTCTCTCATTAAGCGCTTGATACGGTTACGGTCAACAGCTTTTTTAAATTGTTTACTACTAACTGTAAATCCTGTTTGTATTACAACATTTGGTTTTATAGTAATTAACCATAATATTCTGAATGGGAAATTAGAAAAAGATTTTCCTTCATTGAACAATTGTTCAATCTGTTTTCGGCTTTTCAGCTTTTCCTGAACGGGAAATGTATATCGTTGCTTTTTTTCCAATCAGCTAAAATTAAAAAAAGTCCTGCCAAATAGCAGGACTAAATTATGTAAACCGGTTTTCTTATGTAAAGAAATCAGTAGTTTTTATTTCTTATCTCCATGTTCGCTTGAAACAGTTAGTTTATGACGTCCTTTCTTTCTTCGGCTTGCCAATACTTTACGGCCATTAGCGGTTTGCATTCGTTGACGGAAACCATGTACAGATTTTCTGCGACGTTTGTGCGGTTGGTAGGTTCTTTTTTTACCTGGCATTTTCTTAAATTTTTTCCCTTTACAAATTAATTTTTAAAAACATTTTTACTACACTCACCAGGGCACCATCCCTGCTGTTTGTGAAAGGACGGCAAAGGTATGGGAAAAAATTAAAACTATAGGCTCAAAATTGAAGTTTTAGAGGGTTAAATGGGTAGATTTTACAGGTTTTCCGAAGAAAATAGCTGCATGATTATCAAAATCTTCTTCTGCATCTGTGGTAAAAAAGGAAAGTTTGCTGTTTTTACTACATTTTTCTTCTACTTCTTTATGTTTTTCAAGGTATTGTTGCAAACTATCAGCAACGATCTGGCCTTGTGATAGTATAGTTATATCCAGAGGAATAAACTGCCTGATCTTTTCTATTACTAAAGGATAATGGGTACAACCTAATAAAATAGTATCAATTCCCTTAGAATTGGCCATCAGGCTTTTTACATTTTTTTTGATAAAATAGTCGGCACCCGGCGAATTAAATTCATTGTTTTCTATCAGGGGCACCCACATAGGGCAAGCCTCCTGGAATACTTTTACTTTGGGAAAAAATTTTTTGATCTCGATGGGATAAGAATTTGAAATAACAGTTCCATGTGTTGCCAAAATACCTACCTCACCGGTTTTGGTATAATTACCTATGATCTCAGTAGTAGGGCGAATTACACCCAATACTCTTTTATGTATGTCAATTTTAGGAAGGTCATTTTGTTGTATGGTACGAAGGGCTTTGGCAGAAGCAGTATTACAGGCAAGAATTACAAGGGAGCAACCCTGATCAAAAAACCATTTAACGCAATCAAGTGTATATTCATAAACGGTATCAAAACTCCTTGGGCCATACGGTGCTCTTGCATTGTCACCAAGGTATATATAATCGTATTGTGGAAGTGTTTCAACTATTTTTTTCAAAACAGTTAAGCCCCCATATCCACTATCAAATACGCCTATAGGGTTTTTAATCATATGTCAAAAATAACAAAGCCTCCTGATGAATCAGGAGGCTTTTATTGATTTGATAAAATAATTATTAATTAGTTTTTACCCGGTGTTGTTTTAGGTGTTAATGGCGGAGTGTCTTTGATACCTAATTTAGCTTTTACAAAAGGTAAAAGGTCATCGCCGGGAGGGCTTACTAAAAGTACATTTGTAGAAGCATCTAAAACATAAGCATATCCTTTTTCTTTAGCAACAGTTTTTATAGCTTCAAATGCTTTAGCACGTATTGGACCAATTTTTTCCTGTGCTTTTTGGTTATATTTATCCTGTGCGATCTGGTTCCAGTTTTGCACTTTTTGTATTAATTCCATTATTTCGTTTCTCTTTATTTCTTTCATACTAACTGAAAGAGTTGCCGAATCTTTTAAAAATTGAGCTGCTTTAGCATCAGCTTCTTTTCCAAGATCCTGACCCTGAAGACCCAGGGCATCCTGGTAAGCTTTTAATTCTGCATCAGCTTTTGCTGCTTCTGGCATTATGCCAATTAACATATCGGTATCAATAAATCCGATTTTGTTTTGTGCGGTTGCACTAAAAAATCCTAATGCCATCACACTTGCTACGATTAATTTTTTCATTTTTTTGTTTTACTGTTTACTTGTTTAATAGTTTATTTTTTTATTGTTTTTGCTGCATGGAAGCCATGTATTTATATTTTATTTAACACCCAGGTTTCTTAAAACATCGTCACTTTTATCAAGTTTTGGGTCGGCAAAGATAACTGTAATTCCTTCACTTTTGTCTAATATAAAATCATATAGTTTTTCTACGGCCAGTTTTTGAACTGCGTTATAAACCCTGTCCTGTATTGGTTTTATTAACTCCTGTCTTTTTCTAAAAAGGTCGCCTTCAAATCCAAAATGTTTTTTCTGAAGGTCACGTAATTCCTTTTCTTTATTATACATTTCATCTTCCCGCTTTTTTTTAAGTACATCGCTTAACATTACTTGTTCTGCTTCATAATCTTTATACATCTTATCCATTGCTGCCTGTTTCTGGTCAACTTCCTGCTGCCATTGTTCACTGAAAAGATCCAGTTTTTTTTGGGCTTCTTTATACTCGGGTAATTTATCTAAAATATATTTTGAATCAATTACCGCATAGCGTTGTGCGTTAGTTACAAACGCAAATAAAAAGAAACTGGTGGCTAATGAAAAAATCTTTTTCATTATTTAAATTTAAAATTTAAAATATTCTTACTCCGGTTCCTGCCCCAGCATAAAAGTAAACTTAGCTGCTCCTTTAAATCCGCCGGCTTGGTTATACCTGTCAAACCCTATGCCATAATCAAATCCAAGTAAACCAAACATTGGTAAAAAGAACCTCACGCCTACACCAGCAGAACGACGTAATTTAAATGGATTATAATTTTTAAAATCATACCATCCATTTGCTGCTTCAAAAAAAGCTAAGCCGTAAATGGTGCTGCTGGCGCTTGTACTGAATGGATAACGGAGTTCTAAAGTATACTTATTAAAAATAGTAAAAAATTCTCTTGGTGTTGTCCCTTCATTATTAATCTTTGGATTGGGATTATCATAAATAGGATATCCGCGATGTGCTATAACATCATAACCCAATATAGCGGAGTTGTTGCTTAACCCTGCATCACCTACCTGAAAGCGTTCAAAAGGAGAAATATTTAATTTACTGTCGTATTTTCCAATGAAACCGTATTTGGCTGCAACTTTTAAAATAAATTGTTTGTTTTTGTCCTCGCCTCTTGGCTTTCCAATGGGTATATACCATTCGCCATTAAATCGCCATTTATGAAATTCAGGAAGTTTGTATTGATCGTTTTCACCCGATTTAATCCCAAGTAATGAATAGGGTAAAGTAAACTGGCCACTTAATGTAAAATTAGATCCGCTGGTTGGAAATATGGGATTAGGTCCGGCAGAATTACGAACAAGTGAAATTTTAAGACTCACATTCGTAGATACTCCGTTGCTTAATCCTTCAAAAATACCGCGATAATTTTTTAGTTTATATCGTTGATAATTCAACGTATAAATAAGGTTAAAATAATCATCAGGCCATTTTAGCTGTTTCCCCAATGATAAACTAATACTGCTGGTTTTTACATAAGATGTATCTCCACAGGATTTGCAATAGCTTCCAAAATTATCATAGGTATTAGCGTACTTGGTATTTTGGTATCCGATTGTAAAAGAGTTACGTTTTTTTCCGCCGAGCCAGGGTTCTGTAAAAGAAAAATTGTATGAACGAAATGCCTTACCGTTGGATTGTATCCTTGCAGAAAATTTTTGGCCATCGCCTGAAGGTAAAGGATCCCAGGTTTTCTTTTGAAAAATATTTTTAATAGAAAAATTATTAAAGGTAACACCTAACGTACCCGTTAACCCGATACCACCACCAAAACCTGCTGATAACTCCAGCTGATCTGCAGATTTTTCTTCAATTGCCCAATTGATATCAACTGTACCATTATCCTGGTTGGGTACAACATTTGGATTTATTTTTTCGGGATTGATAAAGCCCAGCTGACCCAATTCTCTTTGCGTACGGATGATATCCTGCCTGCTGAATTTTTCGCCTGGTATTGTTCTTAACTCACGGCGAATAACATAATCCTTTGTTTTGTGATTTCCTGAGATCGTAATATTTCCATAAACAGCCTGCGGCCCTTCAATCATTTTAATATCGAAATCGATCGTGTCATTATAAACTGCTGTTTCTACAGGGTCTACCCTGAAGAAAAGATACCCATCATCCTGGTAAAGGCTACCAATATCCCCACCTTCGGCAGAAAGCTGTTTACCCAATCTTTTATTCAACAGCTCAAGATTATAAACATCTCCTTTTCTTATGCCCAAAAAGTAATTGAGCAATGAATCCGGGTATTTTGTATTGCCCCTCCAAACGATATTGCCAAAATAATATTTTCTTCCCTCGTTTACTTTTACAAACAGGTTCATATTATTTCTCTCATCTAAAATAGCTGTATCATTAAGGATCGAAGCATCACGAAACCCTTGTGAATAAAAATAATCCAATACATGCTCCTTGTCTTCGATAAACTTTTTTTCACTGTATTTTGAAGAACTAAAGCCATTAAATCTTACATATGGATTTAGATAGTCCCAGGTTTTTGTAGGTATAAGTAAACCGCCGTCTTTTACATATTCTTTAAAACTCATCCTGGTAGAAGAATCACCATATGGGTTTTTAACCTTTATTGGGTACAAAGTGAACCTCATCATTTCTTTTGTCCCTTTCATCTGCTTTTTTAATTTCAGTTCGGTAACGGTTTTATTACCTGTAAAGTTGACAGAATTGACTTTTACTTTGTTCCCTTTGTTGATAATATAAGTAAGTGATACTGTATTGTTCAAATTAGGAAACTTTTCTTCCTTAACCTGTATATCTACATTACGGTAACCTTTATCGTAATAAAATTTTCTAATTGCTTCAATAGCACTTAGTTTCATATTTTCTGTAACTACCCTGTCTTTAGCAAGTGATAATTTTGGTTCAAGGTCGTCGCGTTCGCCTTTTTTTATTCCTGATAATTTAAAATCACCAAGTCGGGGCCTTTCAGTAATATTAAACTCTACATATAAGTTTGTTCCTTCCAATCTGCTAAAAGAAATATCGATATCTGAGATAAGGTTCTGCCTCCACAATTTTGTTATTGCCTTAGAAAAAACATCTGTGCCGGGAATCAGTACTTTATCTCCAACGGCCAGGCCAGAAATAGATATGATAAGATTGGCATCGTAAGATTGGGTTCCGTTTACAGTAATTCCTGCAATTGTATATTCAGTTGAAGCTTTAGCCTTGAAAATATCCTGTAATGCAGGATTAACTGATACCGGGTTAACCTGGGCTATAACCAACTGGCAGGTAAAAAGAAGACTGGCAATAAAAAAAGTTCTGGTGTAAATCCTGTGCATCAATTGGTTTTTTACGTGCGGCAAATTAAGCCCATTAATTAAAACTATTTGTTAAACATCTATCCTGACTGTCAATTTATTATCTCTTTTCTCTTAATTGTTCCCCCGTTTTTCCAAATCTGCGTTCCCTTATCTGGTAATCAACTATAGCTTCATATAAATTTTCCTTTCTAAAATCGGGCCAAAGGGTATTAGTGAAATAGAGCTCTGCATAGGCAAGTTGATACAATAAAAAGTTGCTTATGCGGTATTCGCCACTGGTTCTTATCATTAACTCAGGATCCGGAAACTCACTTGTTGTTAAATAAGCACTCACGGTGTCCTGTGTAATATCATCGGGCTGCATTTTATTCTGCTTTACACAATGCGCTATTTGTTTAATTGCATTGGTAATTTCCCACCTGCTACTGTAACTCAATGCCATTATAAGGTTAAGTCCGGTATTTACGCTGGTTTCTGCCAGGGCCTCTTTCAATTCGTTTTTAGCAGCTTCCGGTAGCATATTTGTATCACCAATTACATGAAGCCTGATATTGTTTTTATTAAGGGTAGGAACTTCTTTATGGATAGTATCTACCAATAATGCCATTAAACCAGAAACTTCATTTTTAGGCCTATCCCAGTTTTCGGTACTAAATGCGTAAAGAGTAAGGTATTTTATACCTAATTCAGCACTTGCTTCTACAACATTTCTTACGCTTTCAACTCCATTCAAATGGCCAAAAAGACGGTCTTTCCCTTTTTCTTTAGCCCATCTTCCATTACCATCCATAATTATAGCAATATGTACGGGCAAAAGCTTTATATCTATTTTATCTTTAAGGCTCATAACCGGTTAAACTGTGTAATCATACTACCAGTGTGAATTTGGGCTGCAAAAGTAAGAAAATTTGGCTGGAATAAGCGTTTTAGCTGAAATCTTATAGCTTGATCAATTTCCCGGAATAAGCAACATTTTTTACCAGGATCCTGTACCAGTATATCCCTGCTGATGAATTACTAATATTAAACTGGTTTACATTATTAAAAATTCCGACCTGCATACCAGATGCATTGGTAATAATAATTTTATCCGGACTTATAACTGACCCATTTTGTAAACAGTTAAATGTACCTTTTGATGGGTTGGGGTATAAAACCGGTACCGCATTTTTAGGAGCTGGTATTAGTTTTCCATTACAGGATTCTTTTGCTTTAATAAACTGCTCATCATCACCAATGCGTTTGGTGAAACTGCATTTATTTTCGTTGTCGAGTGTGACAATGGTATTGGAAGAAAAATAATCAGGTAAATCCACTACATTTTGGTTTTCAATATTTAAATGATACCCCGAATCCTTTATTTCCCATTTTAATTTTAATGGATCAGCATCTGACTTAAGCCTGGTGATACAGTTTCCGTTAACGTTAACAACGGAAACTGTAAACCTGGCACTATTGCATACATTTCTTCGCTGTGCATACCAAAGTAAATTGCTGATGTTTACAAACTGGAGGTTGTACTGTTCTGTTTTACTGGCCTGCCAAAAAGTACCGGCAGCATTTTCTGGAATGTTAAAATAAAACAACGAAGAATCTTTGGGGTTTACAAAATCTGGCCGCACTAAAGTGCCATTATTATCTTTTATTTCAAAACTTTTAGAGATTGTTTCTGCACCTGCATATTTACCATCGGAAAAACTATTGTTAACAGTAAAATAAATTTTATTGAGCCCGGCTGGTATATAAAAATAGCCTGGAAGACTTTTTAAATCGGGCCTGTAATCTTCTGTTTTATTGCCCAGGAAAGCACCCTCTTTATAAAAATAATTCCCCTTGGTTGTGATAGTCAGATCAACTACAGATTTATATTTTGAAACGATCGTAAAAATATACCTGCCTGCTGAAGGAATAGTAACTGTAAATATACCTGCAGCACTGTTCTTATCTAAACTAAGATCTTTGATAATTTGTAATGTTTTATCAGCATGTTCCACCAAAAAATTAATATAGCCTTTGCCTGGAATGTTAAACCCTGGCGTGTATTTTACACTAAAATTACCCGCCGCCGGAGCTAAAATATAAAAAGTAGTTTTATTGTAATAATTCATCCCATTGGTATAATAAATTTTTGTATTTATTTTATCCAGGGGAACAATATTCGCTGAGTTAAACCTGTCTTTACAAGTTGTTGCTGTCTCAAATTTAAATTGTTCAATGAGATTATTGTATTTGCCAACATCCTGTAAGAAATTATTATCAATTTCATCCTTTGTAATTAAAGGCAGATTTCCATTTTGATAAGCTGTTCCGTTAGTAATATTATACTGATTGTAAAAATTACCGGTTGCCGGATATTTACTAACAATAGAAGCTATCAGGTAATAACTGTTTACCAATTGGAGTTTATTTATTTTGGCCAGGTAAATACAAATTGCCGCATCTTTAAATTCCACAGACATTTTATTCCGGTCGTCTTTAGCCAGGTTAAAATACAGGATCATATAATGCAGGTAAGCTTTTAATTCTCTTACCCTTGCCTTAACCAACTCAACATCATTTTGTGTTTGTTGTACAGCCGTATTCAATAACTGAACAAAGAGTTGCATTTTATATTTATCCGGCGTTGTTTCTGTTTCGCCCCATAATTGCAACATTTTAAAGATCGTTTGATTTGCACTGCCAAACAGGTTGTTACAAAATTCATGCAAAGTGCTGTCAACAGTTATATCATCTTTCAAATAATTATTTGCTGCCAGCAAAAAAGGAAGGCTTCCAAATTTAGCAGGAGAAGCTTCCCATACCAGGCCCTGGCTTTTTTTATCTTTAGCGATCTGTAAAGTAGTTTTAAGATCGCTCCATTTAAACGAAGGTATTTCCCCACTCCAGCCCGATAAATTGAGGTAATTATATTCCGAGACTTTTGAACTGCGGTTATACCAACGATTTCTTATACCGTTGGTGCTGCTTTCCAATTGATATACTTCAGGTATTATCTGTACGTCTATATTTTTGTTGATATCAATTGACACACTGGGTACATCGGCATGTGTTGAATAAGCATACAACTGAAAATGTTTATCGGGGTATTTTGCATTTATTATTTTGGCAGTATTATTTGCCAATAAAAAATGCTGATCACTTTCTTTAAGATAATCAATACTGCTGCAGCTACCGTTATCTTTAGAATTAGCCCATTGAGCTCCATCGGGCACTTCAATACCAATTAAGCCATTGTAATAATTAAAGTTGCGATAAAAATTTGCATACAAAGAAGGGTTGCTGAAAATAATATCCTTAAACTGCGAATATTTTTTTTCAATAGCATCACCCCATAACTGCATTGAAGCTGTATTGTTGATATCCGGAACAGAGTGGGCATTGGCATTTCTTGATCCTTGGAAACAGGCTACATAGCAAGGGTTATTTTGTAGTGTAACCAGGTAATTAACATTCATAATATCTCCACGGTGCCCTGCAAAATTATTGGCTCCGGTCATTCCGTTACGACGTTGGTACAATGCCCAGTTATGACCATTTTCGCCATAATAAGTATCCCATCCATAATTATCATTTTTGTCCATCAACCAGCGGTTACAGCCTCCGCTCAGATACCAGCTTTTGTATTTATAGTTACAGGTAAATGTTGTATCTAAATTTTTAAAGGGAGAAGAAAGTGCAGGAATAATTTCCCAGATAGTGCCGGGTTGATAGAACCTGAAACCACATTGATGAAGGTATTGGTAAATGCCAAAATGTAATCCATTATCTTGTGAAGCTGAAAATTTAATCATTGTGGCTCCATCGCTTTCAACCTTGCAGGCCTGGTTATCAATGATACCCTCATTGTAAATAAAGATGATCCCTGTTGCCGGCATGGCAGTATATTCCTGCACAGTAAAATGGCCTGTAGTAATGGCTTTTTGTAAAAGCATTGCAAGGTCCTCTGCAGTTGCTTTAATTAACTGAGATGATCCAGCGGGATAATAGACTGTTTGTGCCTTGGTTTGTATTAAACAACAAAGCAGTACAATAGTAACAAAGCAATTGCGAATGAACGCCATAGTTTAATTATTTGAACTAATTAAAAAACTATGGTTCCATCACAGAATGGAAAGGATTTGTGCTTTTGTTATTCTTTGGTTGGGAAACAAGATGATAAGTATTTCATCATCTGTTTATAAGGGGGAGATTGTAAATATAGATATTTTTTTGAAATAGAAGAAAATATTTAAAAAATTCTGGAAAAAATTATTGCAGTGCTAATCTGCACTTGGGCAACGGTTTACCCCAATATTCAGTGACAATCCAACTTCAGCTATTATGTATTGGTCTTTTTGTTTGCTCCAGCCTCGCTGGCGGCCTTCTCTGCCCAATGGATTAACCGGATCCGTTTCATAAGATCTGTCCTGTAACAATCTCGCTTTTGTTGGTCCAGTAGGACCATCGGGGAAACGATTTGCATCTCCGCCTATTCCATAACCGGCATATGTAGTACTCACATCATCAAGATAGTCTGTAGTAGTAAACCGATGGGTGATCTCAAAAATAAAATTCAGTTTTTCACTGATATTATATTTAAAACCTACTCCTAATGGAATACAAACTGCCATAGTATTGTAAGGTTTTCTTCCTTTGTATCCAATCGTTTGTCCTTCGGTACCCAATGGACGCAGAAATTCTTTTTTCCCATCCAGGTAAGCATAAGGATCATATAAAAAAACACCTACCCCTATCGTAATAAAGGGAGTAAAAAGGTAGTTAGGATCGTTAGGAATAAATTTGAAGAAATTAAAATCGCCCTGCAAAGCCACTTCCCATATATTTGAATTAAAACTAAGGTTTCTTTTCTTTTGGTAATCATTTTTACTATAAATATCACTATAGCCTACCTGTGCATAATGTGCACTTAAACGAAGGCCTATATAATTACCGAATTGTTTGCGAAAAAAAATACCAACCGAAGGCTTAGGCCGGTTAAGTGCTGATCGGGTGTTTAGGTCGCCGAAATAATGGGATAATCCGGCAGTGATACCAAATTCCCCTTTTTGAACATAATCCCTACGTTGAGCACTGGCGTTATAAGCCATTACTAATATAAATAAAGAAACCAAAAATTTAAACTTCATAAGTTGTAATAATAAAGAATTTGTTTGTTAAAACGAGCAACCCCGCATTTTGTAATAAAGGCTTTGTTAAATTATTATTTGCTCACCTTTTCAATTCTCATTCCCACACTCATAATATTTTGTATAGGATTATCCCGCATGATCTGTCCAATGTTAAAATAATAAATACCAGATCTTTTAAACCGCTTTGGTTCTCCACTCAGTAATTTCCTGAGTTCCCAAATATCATTCATACCCGTACCTTCCCAACCAATGGCATCATTGCCTAATTGCAGGTCGATCTTTTGTGTTATGATAGTATCTACCGGAGATTGCAAACCAATACTGAGCCAGATATTATTGTATTGGTAAGCATCTGTATGACGTAATACCAGGTAAATATTATAAGCAGATATAGTGTCTTCGATAGTAAAGCTGCCTTTTGCTTTAAAAGTATTTTTCCATTCGTAATCCGGGATCACTGTGTTCTTTTCAAACACATCAATCTTATTACAGGAAATACTGATTAAAAGGCAATAAAGAACAGGGAATAAAAAAAGAAGTTTAATTATGTTTGTTTTGATCATCCTTGTTATGAAAGTATTATTGTTTAATTACTATTTTCTTTAGCTCTTTTTACAATACATTCAACACCTGTTCTTTTGCTTTTTCCAGTTCGTCTTTCATTTTTACCACACATTTTTGAATATCCGCATCATAGGCTTTACTACCGGTTGTATTGATCTCACGGCCAATTTCCTGCAAAATAAAGGATAATTTTTTTCCCTTTCCTTCTTCGGGCTCATTTAAAATAGATTGAAAATATTCGCAATGCTGTCTTAGGCGAATCTGCTCTTCGTGGATATCTATTTTTTCCATGTAATAGATGAGTTCCTGTTCCATTCGGTTATTATCAATGTTTTCTTTACCTACATGCTTTTCGAGTAACTGGTTAATTTCATCTTTAATTCTTTTTTGCCGGTTGGGCTCCAGTTTTAAAATGGCTTCTTCCTGGTCCTTGATATTACTAATTCGTTTTAACAGGTCTTTCTCCAATACGGTTCCTTCTTCTGTCCGATGAAGGTTTAAATCATTAAGGGCTGACAATAAAACCGTACTGAATTCTTTAAAATCAGTTTCACTTAAAATATCATTGGTGGGTGTTACTACTTCCGGCAAACGAAGCAGAGCACTTAAAACAGAGTTGGTATCAATATTTAATTCGCCTGCCAGTTTTTCAATTTGGTTGTAATACGCTTTTATCAGATCCGTGTTAATATTTACCGGCTTGGAAGTACCATTTTGTTTTATATTAACCGTACAATCAATCGTGCCTCTTATCAACTGCTCCTGGAGGGTATTACGGATTTCAAATTCATAGGGTCGTAATAAAGGAGGTAATTTCAACTGTAATTCGAACTGTTTACCGTTAAGTGCTTTTATTTCTACCAAAAACGTTTTTTCATTTACTGTTTGTTCTGCCCTTCCAAAACCTGTCATTGATTTAATCATAAATATTTTTTTGCAAGATACTGGATTCTGGATACTTGATACTGGATACTGGATGCTGCCCACCCGGCTGACGCCAGTCGGACGGGGATGCTGGATATCAGTTCAATGTTCCAGGTGTTTTTCAACTATCAACTATCAGCCGCCAACTTCTATCGCTGGGTACTCATTAAACAAACTTAACTGCATAAATCGTTTCGGATTATCCAATGCTACAAATCCAAATTGAGCATACAAATGGTGTGCATCCCTTGTCGCCAACATCCATCTCCTTAATCCCTGCAGATCAGGATGAGACAATATTGATTTCATCAACAATTTACTTAACCCTTTTCCCCGGTAATTTTCTATAATAAAAACATCTGCCAGGTAACCAAAAGTAGCATAATCTGTTATTACTCTTGCAAAACCTATCTGGGTATTCAACTGATACAAACCAAAACAAAAAGATTTTTCAATACTTTTTTTTACGATGTCAATTGTAATATTTTTTGCCCAATAACTTTCGTTACACAAATAATTATACACAACAGCAATATCCAATTTTGATTTATCTGTGCTGATAATAAATTCATTATTTGCTGAGTTAGAAATAATCATGATAAAAATATTTTAAAGAAAAAGTGAAGGTTATAAAAAAAATAAAGCCCGACTTTTGATAGTCGAGCTTTGCTATATAGATGGGTTAGTAAGTACCAGGAACCAAATT
>JAYVUE010000069.1:0-6692 GCA_043788195.1 Chitinophagaceae bacterium | reverse complement strand
ACAATTACACAATATCAATTCAATCATTTGTCGGATCCACACATCAATAAAAAACTTATTCGAATAACAACGGTTCCAATGGCATTGTGTTATTTATTGCCGGGACAAATGCAATTTATGGCAACAAACGGTTTTGATGTAATAATGATCAGTGCCAATGGAAAAGAATTGCAGACTGTAATAGAAAACGAAAAATGCAGGCATATCATTGTGCCCATGACAAGAAAGATCACTCCTTTTAGTGACCTGAAATGTTTGATTCAATTGATCCGCATTTTCAGAAATGAAAAACCGGATATTGTACATACACATACGCCCAAAGCAGGTTTACTGGGCATGTTGGCAGCCAGGTACTGTGGTATTAAGGTAAGGATACATACAGTTGCCGGATTGCCCATGATGGTTAAAAAAGGAATAAAATACCAACTATTAAAAGGTACAGAAAAAATTACATATGCTGCAGCCAGCCATGTTTGGCCTAATAGTAATTCCTTACTGCAGTTTATCTCGAAACACCATCTTACCAATCCAAAAAAATTGAACATCATTGCAAAGGGATCTACAAATGGGATAAATCTGAATCGTTTTTCGGTTGAAGCCCTGGATGAAAAAATTACAGCAGCAATAAAAACAAAAATTAATTATTCGGCCCAAAATAAATACCTGCTTTGTGTTGGCCGGCTGGTTGCAGATAAAGGGATCGTTCAATTGATCAATGTTTTTAATATCCTGCAAAAAACAGAACCGATCTGGCAACTTATTTTAGTAGGCGAATATGAAAATTCTCTAGACCCACTTCCGGTTGCAACAATAAAAGAAATTGAGAATAACAGAGCCATTACTCAAATAGACTGGACCAATGAAGTAGAGTACTACATGAAGCTGGCTGATTTTTTTATTTTTCCTTCCCGCAGGGAGGGATTTCCCAATGTATTATTGCAGGCAGGTGCTATGGAATTGCCCATAATTTGCAGCCGTATTGCAGGAAATGTTGATATTGTTACAAATAATGAAACGGGATTAATTTTTGAAGATGGCAATGAACAGGAAATGCTGGCCCTGGTTCAATTTGCAATTAATAATTCGCAGCAGGTACAAAGGATGTCAATAAATTTAAAGCAAATTATCAGCGAAAACTACCGGCGGGAAAATATCTGGGAAAATATACTGGCAGCTTACAAATCATCGTTACATTAGATAATTAATAGTATTCAAAATGATCTTAATCGGTTACTCAGGCCATTCATTAGTGGTTTACGGAATTTTAAAAGCATCTGGTCATACTGTTACGGGCTATTGTGATGCAACTGAAAAACAATTCAATCCATTTGAATTGTACTATTATGGACCTGAGTTATCTGGTATAGCAATAAAAGCGTTGGAGCAATTTGGTTTTTTCATTTCCATAGGGGATAACGGAACACGAAAAAAAATTTATGATCAGCTTGCTTTAAAAAAATTACTGCCATCCAATGCCATTCATCCTTCTGCAGTGATTGATGCTGCTGCCGGTATTGCTTTAAATGGAATAATGATTGCTGCAAATGTTACTATTAATCCACTGGCAAAGATCGGCATTGGGGTTATTTGTAATACGGGCTGTATAATTGAGCATGAATGTATCGTTGGTGATTTTTCTCATATTGGCCCCGGTGCGGTTTTATGTGGTAATGTAAAAGTGGGCAACAATAGTTTTGTTGGGGCCAATGCAGTGATCAGACAGGGCATTTCAATTGGAAAAAATGTAATGATCGGTGCAGGTGCAGTTGTTATAAACGATGTGCCGGATAATGTTACTGTTATGGGTGTGCCGGCAAAATAAAATGTTGATCGTATTATAAAAATGCAGCAAATGCTTTTCAGTTAATCAACCTTCTTTTTACTAACTTCGCAATGCAAAATTTTTATAAAATATGAAGGTATTAGTTACAGGTGGCGCCGGATATATAGGTTCGGTTTTAGTACGGCAGTTGTTGAATAAAGGATTTGCAGTAAGGGTATTGGATTCATTGAAATTTGGCGGAGAAGCTTTGTATGATGTGATGTTGCACCCCAATTTTGAATTTATCAAAGGAGATGTTTGTAACAGCGAAGATGTAAAAAAAGCGTTAGAAGGTATTGATGCCATCGCACATTTAGCAGCTATTGTTGGCGACCCTGCTTGTAAAAAATTTAGTGAAGAGGCCAATGCAACCAACTGGAATGGAAGTGTGGATTTGTTTGAAGCGGCAGAAAAAGCGGGTGTTAAACGTTTTGTTTTTGCCAGCACCTGTAGCAATTATGGAAAAATGCCTGACCCTGATAGTTTTGTGGTGGAAACATCCGAACTCAATCCTGTTTCATTGTACGCGGAATTAAAAGTAAAATTTGAAAAATATATTTTAGAAGAAAGAAAAGATTCGGCGATTTGCAGTACAGCGCTTCGTTTTAGTACTGTGTATGGGTTTTCTCCCCGTATCCGTTTTGATCTTACTGTAAACGAATTTACCAGGAATGCAACAATAAATGGAGAACAGGAAATTTGGGGTGCACAGTTCTGGAGGCCCTATTGCCATGTTAATGACCTGGCCAGGTCGGTAGTATTGGTTTTAGAAACTGCCGAAGAAAAAGTAAGGGCTAATGTTTTTAATGTTGGAAGTAATGAAGAAAATTATAATAAGGGTATGGTCATTGAAGAAGTTTGTAAGGTGGTACCCAATGTAAAAGTGCATTATGTTGAAATGAATGAAGATCCCCGCGACTACAGGGTTAATTTTGACAAGATCACCAATGAACTGGGCTTTACCATCACAAAAAAAGTACCCGAAGGGATAGAAGAAATTTACAGATTACTTAAAACCGGAATAATTACTGATTCTTTTGCACAGAAATTCAGGAATATCTGATAGCCGGCAGTTCGTAATTTGCGGTGGGGATAGGGTTTAAAGTTTTGAGCTGCATCCAGTATCCAGTATCAAAAACAATTCCTAGTAAATAGTCAGCTAAAATAATAATCTTTATGGGGCGTTATATCAACGCTCCTTTTTTTTTAATAGGTTTGCAAAGCAAAATCTTGTTGGCTATGCTTTTACTCAGTGGTCCCAATATGGCTGGTAACGAATGGAAATACGTAAAAGACTGTTTGGATACCGGTTGGGTAAGCAGTGTTGGCGCTTATGTAGATCAGTTCGAAAAAATGAGTGCTGCATTTGCCGGCACCCAATATGCTGTAGCTACCAGCAGCGGCACCACTGCTTTGCACATTTGCCTTATACTGTTGGGGGTAAATGAAAATGATTATGTGATAACACCAAATATAACGTTCATTGCCACATGCAATTCAATTAAATATACCGGGGCCGATCCATTATTAATCGATGCCGATTCAAAAAACTGGCAAATGGATCTTAATTTATTAGAAGAATTTTTATTTGCCGAAACAGAGCAGCGTAATGGTTGTTGTCATTATAAAAAAGACGGTAAAAGGATACCGGTAATAATGCCTGTGCATGTATTGGGCAATATGTGTGATATGGATCGGTTGATGTCATTGGCAAAACAATATAATCTTATAGTGATCGAAGATAGTACCGAGGCATTGGGCAGTTATTATAAAGGCAAACATGCCGGTAGCTTCGGATTGATGGGTACCTTTAGTTATAATGGCAATAAAATTATTACAACAGGAGGCGGAGGAATGATCGTTACTGATGATGAAGCACTGGCAAAAAGAGCCAAGCATTTAACCACCCAGGCCAAGTGTGATCCATTTGAGTACAGGCATGATGAAATAGGTTATAATTACCGCCTGGTGAATGTTGCAGCTGCTATGGGTGTGGCACAAATGGAACAATTACCTGCATTCATTAAACGTAAACAGGAAATTATTTTACTTTATAAAAAAGAACTGGCTGGCGTTGGGGATATAAGTTTTCAGGAAGTAAGTGAAGATGTACAACCTAATTGGTGGTTACCAACCATCATGACAGATAAGCAAAAGGAATTGCTAAAAATACTTAATGAAAATAAAATGCAGAGCCGGCCGTTTTGGGTACCTATGAACCAGTTGAGGATGTTTTCGGGCAATATTTTTTATAATAAAAATAATTGTTCAGATTTTGTGTACCGGCACTGTCTTAGTATTCCATGTTCAACAAATATTACTGATGCCGAGATAAAGGCAGTGAGTGATAAAATAAAGGAAGTTTTTTAAAAGATGATACTGGATACTAGATCCTGGTTGCTGGAAACTGGATAAAATACCCGCCCGTCCGAATGCCGTTCGGACGGGTATACCCTGCGTATCGAACATCCAGTGACCAGCATCCAGCATACTCTTCGAAATAAAGATCATGTACAAAATAACCAAACGTTTCATTGATATTTTTATAGCCGCTATTGCATTGGTTATTCTTTCGCCGCTATTGATCCTTTTAATGATCATTCTTTTATTTACAGGTGAGCATGAAGTTTTTTTTATTCAAAAAAGAGTTGGATATAAGAACCAGTTATTTAATATCTGGAAATTTGCTACCATGTTAAAGAATAGCCCGAATATTGGAACGGGTGAGATAACATTGCGAAATGATCCAAGGGTAACCCCGTTCGGAAAATTTTTACGTTTGTCAAAACTCAACGAATTACCACAGATCGTTAATGTATTAAAAGGCGAAATGAGCATCGTAGGCCCCCGGCCTTTGATGAATGTTAGTTTTAAGTTATATCCAAAATCGACACAACAGGTAATATATAATAACAAACCCGGGATGACAGGCATTGGTTCGCTTATTTTCCGGGATGAAGAAAAGATCATTTCCGCCGCAACCGACACAAAGGCCATGTATGCATTGATCTACGATTATAAAGGAGCTGTTGAATTATGGTATCAAAAAAACACTTCTTTTGCCACTGATTGTAAGATCATTTTTTTAACTGCCTGGTCAATTCTTTTCCCTAAAAATAAACTGATAAACAGATTTTTCAGGAACCTTCCGCATAGGCAATTTTAGTTATTCAATTATATTTGTTGATATTTTTATTATTCATTCAAACAAAATCAGTGTGTTTTTTGTAGTAGTATTAGTAAAATCGTAATAATGCATTCATACACTATTAAAGATCTTGAAAATTTATCCGGGATAAAAGCACATACTATTCGTATTTGGGAACAGCGCTACTCATTTTTAAAGCCCGAACGTACGGATACCAATATACGCTACTATAGTAATGAAGAACTGAAACAGCTTTTGAATATTGCCTTACTGAATAAATACGGTTACAAAGTTTCTCATATAGATAAGATGGACAGGGAGGAAATAAGAACAAAGATCCTTTCTCTTAACCTGGTTGAGGCCCAGCAGGAACGTATAGTAAATGAACTTATTCAGCATATGGTAGATTTTGATGCCGTTAAGTTTGAATCAGTACTAAATAATTATATTGTAAACAAAGGGATTGAAAAAACCATCCTGCAGATCATATTTCCATATCTCGAAAAGATAGGTATCCTGTGGGTAACCAATCATATCAATCCGGCGCAGGAACACCTTGTGTCTAATATAATCCGGCAAAAAATAATCACGGGTATTGATAGCATAAACACTTTAGTAAGGATAAATAAAACTGTTTTGCTTTTTTTACCTGAAGGAGAATACCATGAGTTAAGCTTGTTGTTTATGCAATACCTTTTAAAAAGTAAGGGCATTTCAATAATTTACCTGGGGTGCAATACCCCATTGGCAGATGTAGAGTATGTTGTTAAACTAAAAAAACCTGATTATCTATATACCCATTTAACCATTATGGGGCATAAATTTAATTTTGAAAAATTTCTTGATGCAGTTCAAAAAAGAGCAAACGGCATACCCGTCATTATATCGGGGCAACTCACTTCTACTTACGATAAAAAACTCCTTCCCCAAATTCATCTTAAAAAGTCATTTTCTGAAATAATGGAATTTGTTGCAGCTATTTAAAGCAAGGTTTCGTCTTTAAAATTAACAAAAACATAACTAATCCATTAATTATATGTTTAAGTATTTTTAAAAATATTTAAACAATAATTAGGAATTATAAATTTTTTTTGTTTAATTTTGACATAAATTACTTAAACATTATTTTATGTCAGCACTTGAATTTAACCAGATGCTATTATCTAACCAGGAGTATCTTAAACCTTTTGCCATTACATTAACCAGGGATATTGAAACGGCAAAAGATCTTTTACAGGAAACCATGTACAGGGCATTGGACAATAAAGAGAAGTATAATGCAGGTACAAATATCAAGGCCTGGTTGTACACAATAATGCGTAATATTTTTATCAATAATTATCGTCGTAATGCCAAACAAAATATCATTTTTGACAATAGTCCCAATGAATACCTGTTAAATAATACCTGCAAAACAATTTCAAATGAAGCTGAAACGAATCTTTCGATGAAAGAATTACAGGCTGCTGTTTATCATTTACCCGAAATTTTTAGAAACCCATTTAAACTTTATTTTGAGGGATACAAATATCATGAAATTGCTGATTTACTTGCAGAACCACTTGGTACTATAAAAAGTCGGATACACTTTGCAAGAAAATTATTAAAACAGCAAATAACAAGGCTGTGATCGTTTGTTATCATCCTGCTATCAAACTGTATTATATAAAGTCTAATTAATAATTACACATATTATTTGTACCTTAGTGAAAAATTAATCAC
>JAYVUE010000068.1:0-4724 GCA_043788195.1 Chitinophagaceae bacterium | reverse complement strand
AACGGTATGGATCCCGAGTACAGTGTGATTGGCAGGGTGGCCCGGAGAATATGGGCTAAGAGCATGAAATATAAATACAAGGCTAATAAACGCAGCCAGATGTTAAAATATCATATTCAAACATCAGGGCGTAGCCTGCACGCACAGGAAATTGATTTTAATGATATCAGAACAACATTGCAGGCATTGTATGCGATCTACGATAATTGTAATTCATTACATACTAACGCTTATGATGAAGCGATAACAACACCAACTGAAGAAAGTGTAAGGCGTGCAATGGCAATACAACTGATCATTAACCGTGAACTGGGCACAGCTAAAAATGAAAACCCCAACCAGGGCGCTTTTTTAATTGAAGAATTGACCGACCTGGTGGAAGAAGCAGTAATGGCTGAGTTTGACAGTATTACAGAACGTGGCGGAGTATTGGGTGCTATGGAAAGAATGTATCAACGTAATAAGATACAAGAGGAAAGCCTGCATTACGAAATGCTGAAACATACCGGGGAATATCCAATTGTAGGGGTAAATACTTTTTTAAGTAAAAATGGTTCTCCAACTATTTTACCTACAGAAGTGATCCGGAGCACAACCGATGAAAAAGAACAACAGATCAATAACCTGGTGACTTTTCAAAAACGAAATAATGATAGATCTTCATCAGCTTTGTCCAAACTACAACAGGTAGCTATAGAAAATGGTAACTTATTTGAAGAATTGATGGAAACCGTAAAATATTGTTCTTTAGGCCAGATCACCAATGCCTTATACGCTGTGGGTGGGCAATACCGAAGAAATATGTAAAACCCCACCTTCCCTGAACCTGTTTTGACACTGAACAGGTTTCTTCAGCAAAGGGGACGTTTGCATTTAACAAATATTGTCGCTATCTTATTGCCTGATATATTAACCCGGTAATTCAAAACAATTTTATTCTTCATCAAAAAATTTAATTAATGAAAAAGATCCTATTGGTTGCCTGTGTGGCAATTGTATTATTTGGCTGCAATGATAAGTCCGGGTCGGCCACAACATCAGACTCTACAAAACCGGCTGAAACAAAAACCGGCGATCTGGTGTATCCCTATACGCTGGATAAACCTTACCAGGAATGGCAAAACGGTGATCAAAAACATGTGGTAACTGTTATGGCCAGCCTAAAAGGTTTCGAAAACGGGGATATGGCTGCATGTATGGCAGGATTCGGAGATAGTGTAGATGTATTTTTGGATGGCTATCATGAGAAGTTAAGCAAAGACAGTTTGACAAAATTCTTTACCGGGCAAAGAGCCGAATCTAAAAATATCAGTATAAAAATGCAGGATTGGGAATCCGTTATCTCCAAAGACAAAAAAAGCGAATGGGTGACACTTTGGTATAAGCAGGTATGGACAGATAAGAACGGTAAACGCGATTCAGTGAATGTTATAGATGATGCCAAGATGGAGAACGGGAAAATTGTTATACTGGATGAAAAGATCCAGCATTTTCCGGCGGCAAAGAAATAATGGTTTTCAAATAATAAGTGCCTGGTTGATATGGATACCAGGCACTTATTTTAGCAGTGAAATCAATTAACCCGCAGTTTGCTCAGTTGTTATTGGTGAAGCCGTATCGGGTTTCGAATAGCTTCCCCATCTTCCTCCGCAGCGGTTCTTCCATTCGGCTTTAAAGTTTTCTCTTTCAACGGGGGTCATATTATCCCAGCGCTGTTTCATTTTTTGGTTCCATTGGGGGCTGCCGCGCCAACCCCTGCCGCTAAAGCCGCCAAACAATATTTTACTCAATAATAATATTCCCAATGCCTGCATAAAAGTTATTGCTTTTACACCCAGTACAGCAGGCAAAATGGCGTTCCATAATCCCATCACTACACCGCCAAATAAAAGCACTGCGGCTATAAATAAGATGAGAAACATTAGTCCTTTTTTGATCCAGAATTTTTTCATTGTATTTGTTTTAGTTGTCAAGCCCCAACCAACTGCCAGAGATGACTGATTTTAATAATTTAATAATTCATCTTTTAATACACTAAGACGCTCTCTTAAATGTAATACCGCATACCGTTTCCGGCTAATAAGTGTGGCCACACTTTCCCCGGATGAAAGGGCAATGTTTTTAAAGGCAATACCTTCAATTTCATTTTGTAAAAATACTCTCCGTTGTTCTTCGGGTAATTCATCGAGTGCAGATTGTAATTCTTCCCAAAAAAGATTTCGGAGGTATTCTGTTTCAGGGTTGCTATCTGCAGGTAACAACATTTCTCTCCAGTTAAAACCATCCTCTTCAGTTTCAGAAGTAAACAATACATCATCCGCAAGTGGCAGTTTTTGTTTGCGGTAACTATCCGTTATTTTATTGCGTGCAACTTTGTACAGCCATGCACTGGCCTGTTCTATCGGTTGTGTATTGCCTGCAAACTGGTAAAAAACATCCTGCAGAATGTCTTCTGCATCTTCGGCACTGGCTACCCGCTGTTTAATAAAACTAAACAGGCGTTTACTTATTGATTTGATCGTATTGCTGATATTGTTATTTCGCTCTGCTGCCATTATTGTAGTTATCGTCATTACGTCTTCCATATATAATAATGAAGACGAATAACCGTAAAGCATATTTTAAAATGAATAAAATATTTTTAAAGGTAAGGCGTACAGTAATAATCCGGGAGGATCTGCTTGAAATGAGCCAGGCTTTTAATTTAAGGCCATTGCTTAATAGTGAAAATCAAGTACAGCATTGGTATCCCATGTTTTGTGAGGTTGTATGGATACGCCGATAGTTTTGTAAACTGTAAAACAAGTTTTTCTGTGTTCCAGAGATTCTACGCCTTCATCAATGATCAATGACAGTACAATATCAAGAGCTTTATCGTTATTATAATCACAACACTCTCCATTATAATACTTGCTGGCCAGGCAATTATCAGTTCGCTCATGCCCGTCGTATGGAACAAGCCCGGAATTGTAGGCATGGCATTGTGCGCTGTTAAAACAATTAAGATCGGGTTGAAGTGGTTTCATTGGTTTCATCACGTTCATCATATTCACAAGCGATTTAAAACTACTGATACCCAACAATTCCGGCCGATCAATATACTCAGGATATTGTTCCAGCACTGTTTTACAAAACAATTTGGGATAGGCCCGTGCCAGGTTTAGTATATAAATTATTTTTTTTTCTTCATCACTCATATAACCAACAGCGAATGCAGTATTACAGCCCTGGTATTTAGGATCATTCCATTCTTCAGAAAAATCACTGAGCGGTGAAACTATTACAGATGGAGAACTTTGATGTTGAGGGGTTACCGAAAACAACGGAGCTAATAATAACAGGAATAGGAATTGCATGGCAGGATAATTTTATAAATACTTTTTAATTATACGCTGCCCAACTTGTAGATATTGTAAGATAGCTGCTAAAGAATTGTGAAAGCTTTTTTATTTTTCCTAACCAACCTGCTTTGCCGTTAGGCAGGCTTGAAGTAGCAATTTGCGACTTCAAGTTTTCAAACTCATCTTAGTAAGCTGAAACATGAAATCTTCCGGAAACCTTTCAGCATTTCTGCTAACCTGTTCATTTAATCTTTTAGTTTCAACCTGGTAAAGTTTTGCCAGGTCACTGTCAATCATAATTTTTTGATTGCGGATAATATAGATCTTGCTAATTATGGCATCATCGGATAACAATGAGCCTTTTACGGAATTACTCATAAATTTAATTTAAATAGGGACGAATAGATCAGGTTTTGTAAAACTACAAACATGTTTCTTATCTGTTTCAGTATATAATTTATAGCTTATCGCTTTTGAATTTAGCTACTTACTTTATCTTTAAGTAAATAAAATAATGGGTAACAATAAAAGCAATTGGACTTTGTTGATCACTATCATCTCTATTTTGATGGTGATAATCAGTTGTACGCATAATGCCTATACCGTTAGTAATCGCATATATATAAAACAAGCTAAAGCATTTGCCAATGAACTGCGTAAGCAGCCCGATATGATTGACAGTACACCTGCCCCGTTGTTTTGGGCCGGCACCACCAACTTTGGTATGCGCAAACCCAATTTTGTGATCATACATCATACAGCGCAAAAAGCCTGCGACACTACATTGCATACCTTTACATTACCCCGTACGCAGGTTAGCGCTCATTATGTTATCTGTAAAGACGGCACAATACATCATATGCTCAATGATTATTTCAGGGCCTGGCATGCGGGTAACAGCAAATGGGGTAATGTTACCGATGTTAACAGTGTGAGTATTGGAATTGAATTAGACAATAACGGCTTTGAAACATTTGCTGAAGCACAAATAAACAGTTTGCTTTTGTTATTGAAAAAATTAAAAAAAGTTAATACCATTCCAACGGCTAATTTTATTGGTCATGCAGATATTGCGCCAAAAAGAAAAGTTGATCCTAATAAATATTTTCCATGGCAGTTGTTGTCCCAAAACGGTTTTGGTTTTTGGTACGATACGTCTAATGTAAAAATACCACCCGATTTCAATGCAATACAATCTTTACGTATTATTGGTTATGATACAAGGGATAGCGTTGCTGCCATCAGGGCTTTTAAATTACATTTTGTACAGCAGGATACCACACAGTTGATCACTGAAGCAGATAAGAAGATCATTTATGAATTGAGTAAAAAATATTAATGATGAGATAATATCCGTTTCTGTTAAGTAAGTTAGTTTTACAA
>JAYVUE010000067.1:0-41090 GCA_043788195.1 Chitinophagaceae bacterium | reverse complement strand
AAAACCATTTTGATAAATCAGTATCTTGTAATTGCCCTGTTGAAAGGCGGTACCCGGTGCAAAAGAAAATTCCACATTCTTCTTTTTAGCCGTTTCTATTTCAACGGGCAATTTAGCAGTGAATGTTTTATCTCCCTCCTCACGGCTGCTAAATGTTTCTGTTCCGGTATTGATCACTTTACCATCGGGTCCAATAACCAACACATATACATCTGTAGTACCTGTTTGTGCAATACGGTTGTTTACATCAAAACTGATCATCAGTTTATCAACACGTTTTGCTGTTGTTGAAACTTTTTCTTTTCCGCTGCTTTTAACATTGACAGGCGTAATAACAATATTTGAAACATTGAGCGTTGAGGCCACGTCTACTTTCTTTTCCAGGTCTTGTTTAGCAATAGTTGTTTTTTCCAGGTCCTGGTTTAATTTTTCTTTTTGTTGCGTTAACACCACTTTGTCGTTGGTTAATGTCTTGTTCTCTTCAGTTAAGCGGGCGATATCCTGCTCCAATCCTGTTATCTTAAAATTTAAAGAAGTGATCAGGTCTTTTGCCTTAAGTAATTCAGCAGCCGTTGAATTTTTATTATTTAGTATGCTCCTTATATCCAATTTTATTTTTGCTATATCTATTTTTCTTTTTTCCAACTGGTCCTGCAAGCCATTATTGACGGTAGTCATAGAGTCCAGACGGGCCAGTGAAGCATCAAAACTGGTTTGTAAATTACTTTTTTCTTCAGCAATGACAGAGATCTTTGTTTCCTGCTGTTTAATGGCCTGTCCTGTTTTGTTTTTATCGTAGGCCAGGTAGCCTCCAAGTGCCAGAACACCGGCACCTAAAAAGCCAATGATAAGATTTTTGAAATTTTTGGGTTGTGTTTTTGGCTGAGTTACAGCTTCAGGAAAATTGTTGTTGCTCATAATATTATGATTTTAAAATATGATGTAATAAATTTTTTAATCAGTCAGAATACTTATTGTCTAAATTCCAAAATCATGCCATGATTTTATTTTAAATGATAAATCACAGGAAACCTCCTTTTTAATTGAACTGATCTTTTTTCATTTATTTATGTTTTTAAGTGAAGATGTTTAAACAGCGGGCTGTTTTTCCTTTTATTTTTATAATTTTAGCCGCTTTTTGATTCTTTTACTCGATATGTTAAATAACTACAGGAAATGACTGGATCTGATTCTTTTAAGGCGCAATTTGCAGCCCTTCAGGCCTGTGTAATTATTCCTACTTACAACAATGCCGCTACTCTTACGGGGGTAATTGAAGACGTAGCAGCTTATACGCAGCAAATTATTGTAGTTAACGATGGTTCTACAGACAACACACTTACAATTGTTCAGTCATTTCCTTTTGTAAAACTGATAACTTATCCTAAAAATGTGGGAAAAGGATGGGCTTTGAGAAAGGCTTTTGCCCTTGCCATTGAATCAGGATTTCAAAATGCCATTTGTATTGATTCAGACGGACAGCATTTTGCCAAAGACCTACCGGCATTTATTGAAAAACTAAAGGAAGCACCCGGCTCAATTATTATTGGCTCACGCAATATGGATCAATCCTCAGTTCCGGGTAAAAGCAGTTTTGGTTACAAGGTCTCTAATTTTTGGTTTACAGTAGAAACAGGGATCAAATGCCCGGATACACAATCGGGATATCGTCTTTATCCACTGGCTCCGTTAAAAAAAATGCGCTTCTTCACTAAAAAATATGAATTTGAAATTGAAGTATTGGTAAGGTCTGCCTGGAAAGGAGTAAGGGTAGATGCTGTACCCGTTAGTGTTTATTATGCACCACCGGAAATAAGGGTTTCGCATTTCAGGCCACGATTGGATTTTTTTCGCATTAGTATATTAAATACAATATTGGTGATCATTGCATTTCTTTATATAAAACCACGTGATTTTTTTCACAACCTGTTTAAAAAAGGAAATTTCAGGCAAATGCTTTCAACACATTTGTTTCATCCCCATCATTCGGCACAATTAAAAGCTGCTTCAGTTGCTTTTGGAATTTTTATGGGAATTATTCCTATTTGGGGATTTCAACTGATCTCTGCCATTTTTTTAGCAGTATTATTTAAACTCAACAAAGCCCTTGTTATTATTGCTGCCAATATAAGTGTGCCGCCAATGATACCGCTGATCATTTTTTTAAGCTATAAAACCGGGGCTTTCTGGATGGGATCCAATGCAAAGGAAATAGTATTTAATAAATCCATTACAATAGCCTCCATTAAAGAACATTTTACACAATATATTTATGGAAGCATTACACTGGCCATTGCAGCAGGCGTTGCATTTGGACTTATAACTTTTTTATTATTGAAATTATTTGGCAGAAAAACGGCAGTAGTTAGATAAGGAGCAAAAGACATGGAAAATTTTTTAATTGGCATCTATGATTTTTTCGAAAAACGCCGAAAGGTATTTTATACCTTTTTTATTTTAAATTTTTTATTGATCGGTTACTTTGCCCTGCAGGTAAGATTTGAAGAAGATATTTCTAAAATATTACCAAAGGATAAAAGAACGGAAAAACTGAACCAGGTTTTTCAGAATTCAAAATTCATGGACAAGCTGGTGGTAACGGTTTCATTTAATGATACTACCGGTGACGCACAGCCCGACAGCCTGGTTGCTTATACAGAAGAACTTGTAAGTACAGTAAAGAAAAAACTAAGCCCATATATCAGTGCTGTAAATTATAAAGTAGATGATGGCCTGGCGATGGAACTATTAAGTACGATCACGGATCATCTGCCCATTTATTTAAATGATAAGGATTACAGGTCAATTGACACATTGATCACACCTGCAAAACTAAAAGAAACACTTGAACAGAATTTCAGGACACTCACTTCACCTGCAGGGCTTGCATTAAAAAATCTGATCAGCAACGACCCTGTTGGGATCAGCTACCTGGGCATAAAAAAAATACAACAGTTACAATACGATGATAATTTTGAACTCTATGATAATTTTATCGTTACCAAAAACAGGCGTAACCTGTTACTTTTTATTACACCAGCTTATCCGCCTAATAACACCGGAAAAAACGCCCTGATGATACAGGGGCTGGATAGTATTATAAACTCTCCCGGCCTTTCTGCTTTTACAGGGGTCTCTGCTACTTATTTTGGCGCAACAGCCGTTTCTGTAGGCAATGCTTTGCAATTAAGAAAAGATACACTTTTAACGCAGGGGATCACAGTATTATTCATCATTCTTTTTTTAGGATTATATTTTCGTAAAAAAAGGGCGCCCTTTATCATTCTTGTCCCTGTTGTATTTGGTGCTTTGTTTTCACTGGCCGCCATTTATTTTATTAAAGGTCATATCTCGGTTATTGCATTAGGTACGGGTTCAGTTGTATTAGGCATAGCCGTAAATTATTCGCTTCACGTTTTTAATCATTACAGGCATACTAAAAATATAAGTGAGCTGATAAGAGATCTGGCACTACCCATGACCGTTGGCAGCTTTACAACTATCGGCGGATTTTTATGCCTTGAATTTGTTGAATCGGAAATGCTGAAAGACTTTGGTTTATTTGCCGCTTTTAGTTTGATAGGCGCTTCACTTTGTTCATTAATTTATCTTCCGCATTTTATTGCTTCTAAAAAAGAAAAAACACAACATAAAGCTGTTCAGTTTTCATGGATCGATAAAATAGCCAGGTATAACCCCGAGTATAATAAATACCTGGTAAGCATTATTTTGGTGCTGACCATATTTTTTGCTTTCTGGGCTGTTAAAGTAGGTTTTGAATCCGACCTTCTCCGAATGAATTTTATGTCTGATAAACTAAAGGCATCAGAAAAAAAACTTAATAAGATCAACGAATTTGCTCTTCAGTCTGTTTACCTGGTTACCGAAGGAAAAACACTGAACGAAGCCCTGACCAATAACGAAGCCCTTGCTGTTAAAATTGAAAACCTGCAGTCTCAAAACATCATTAAAAAATTCACTGGAGTTTCATCATTGATCATTTCTGATTCATTGCAGAAAAAAAGAATTGCCGGCTGGGAGCAATACTGGACCGCAGAAAAAAAACAATTATTATTAAACAGTTTACGTAAAGAAGGCGCTGCTTTAAAATTCAGCCCTTCGGCTTTTGATAAGTTTGAGTTATTGCTGAATAAAAAATTTAAACCGGCAGATGGTGAGGCAATGGCCACTGTAAGAAAAAATTTTCTTGATGATTATATAACAGAAAAACCGGGATCCTCCACTGTAGTTACATTGATCAAAACTACTGCAGAAAATAAACAGGTTATTTACAAAACATTTGAAAACGATTCCAATGTAACCGTAATAGACAAACAATACCTGACCGGAAAGTTTGTGGATATAATCGTTTCAGATTTTAACAGTATTGCATTAATGACCTCGATGCTGGTATTTTTTGTTTTACTTATCATGTACGGGCGAATAGAGTTAACACTGGTTTCATTTATTCCCATGTTCATCAGCTGGATATGGATACTTGGGATCATGGCCATTGCGGGCATACAATTCAACATTATCAATATCATCATTTCGGCTCTCATCTTTGGATTGGGGGATGATTACAGCCTCTTTATTATGGATGGCCTGTTACAGGAATACAAAACCGGGAGAAAAAATCTTTCCTCATTTAAATCCTCTATTTTTTTATCGGCTATTACTACCATTGCCGGATTGGGAGTTTTAATATTTGCAAAACACCCTGCACTAAGATCCATAGCACTGATCTCAATTATCGGTATTGTTTGTGTAGTGATAATGTCGCAGATACTGATCCCTTTTTTCTTTACTATTTTAATAAAGAACAGGGTTGAAAAAAATCGTTTTCCCTGGACATTTACGGGCTTCCTTAAATCAGCATTTGCTTTCTCCTATTTTATCGGATGGTGTATTGCATTTACCAGTATAGCCTGGATATTTTCAATATTTAAATTGAACGAAAGGGGTAAACTGATCTACCATACCATACTTTCAAAAGTATGTAAGCGGCTGGTGTATATAATGATCAATGTAAAAAAGAAGATCATTAACCCTCAGCAGGAAAAATTTTTAACACCCGCAGTTATCATTGCCAATCACCAGTCGTCATTGGATATTCTGCCTTTGATTATGCTGCATCCCAAATTGATCATGTTTACCAAAAACAGGATATGGAATTCGCCTTTGTTTGGAAAAGTGGTTCGTATAGCAGAATATTTTCCTGCAGAAATAATAGAAACCAATATCGAATTGATTGCCAACAGGATAAAAAACGGTTATTCAGTTATTATATTTCCAGAAGGAACCCGATCGGAAGACGGAACGATCAAACGTTTTCATAAAGGCGCTTTTTTTCTTGCAGAAAAACTGAACATTGATATTTTGCCCATTATGATCCACGGCACAAACTATACATTGACCAAACATGATTATTTATTAAAAGACGGACAGCTTACTGTTAAATTTTTACCAAGAATAAAACAGGGGGATACTCAATTCGGAAATACTTATGCCGAAAAAGCAAAGTTGATCGGCCGTTATTTCAGGGAAGAATTCAATAAGCTGAGGGAAGAGATCGAGGAACCTGCTTATTTCAGGGAAAAATTAATTTATAACTATTTATACAAAGGCCCGTTTTTGGAATGGTATATGAGAATAAAAGTAAGACTTGAAAAAAATTACCGGCTTTTTCATCAGCTGGTTCCTAAGCAGGGGAAGATACTGGATATAGGTTGCGGCTATGGGTTTTTATCTTATATGCTGGCTTTTACAGCCGAAAAAAGAGAGATCACCGGAATAGATTATGACGATGAAAAAATTATAACAGCAAATCACTGTTTCAGTAAAACAGAAAAGATCAATTTTGTGAATACAGATGTATTGAGTTTTAGTTTTGAAAAATATGATGCTATAATTTTATCTGATGTATTGCATTACCTGCAACCCGACAAACAAAAACTGGTAATTGAAAAATGTATCCATCACATTAACCCGGGCGGAATAGTTATTATCAGGGACGGCGATAAAGATATTGCAGATAGGCATAAAAGAACAAGGTTTACAGAACTATTCTCAACCAAAATTTTAAATTTTAATAAAACAACTGCTGGCGGTTTATCTTTCCTATCTGGCAGTACAATAAAAGAAATAGCAGCAGAAAAAAATATGGAATACAACGAAATTGCAGATTCAAAAATAACATCTAATACTATTTTTATACTAAAGCACAAAACCAGAATTAATGAGTAAAGAATATGATATAGTGATCATTGGAAGCGGTATGGGCGGATTGATCTGTGGTGATATTCTTAGCAGGGAAGGATATAAGATCTGTGTATTGGAAAAAAACAAACAGATAGGCGGCTGCCTGCAAACCTATGTGAGGGATAAAGTGATATTTGATTCCGGCGTTCATTATTTGGGGGGATTAGCCGAAGGGCAAAATCTTTACCAGATATTTAAGTACCTCGGCATCATAGATAAACTGCGGTTGCAAAAACTGGACGATGATGTTTTTGATACGATACTTATTGAAAATGACGAAAAAGAATATCACTATGCCCAGGGGTATGAAAATTTTATTAATAAATTACTGATCGAATTCCCCGGTGAAGAAAAAGCACTTCATTTATACTGCGATAAAATAAAAGAAGTGTGCAGCAAATTTCCATTGTATAATTTAAGGTCGGGTGGAGATATCAATGAAAAAACCACCGTGCTTGAAATTGATACCAAGACATTTATTGAATCGATCACCAATAATAAAAAATTACAGTCGGTTTTGATGGGCAACAATATGCTATATGTATTGCAGGCAAACAAAACCCCTTTCTATGTTCACGCTATGATACTGAACAGTTATATTGAAAGTTCGTGGAAATGTATTGATGGCGGATCGGTAATTGGAAAATACATGGCAAAAAATATCCGCGAGCATGGCGGTGAGATACTCCGCAATAAAGAGGTTATAAAAATTGAAGTGGAAAACGATAAAGTCAGATCAGTTCAACTGGCCGGTGGTTCACATATTTATGGCAGTCATTTTATTTCAAATATGCACCCGGTACAAACATTGGAAATGACAAACACAGACCTTATTAAACATGCATACAGGGGCAGGATCAAAAGCCTTGAAAATTCTATAGGCGGTTTCGTTATTAATATTGTGCTTAAAAAAGATTCTTACCCTTACCGGAAAAATAATTTTTATTACCATAAAGAGAGCCATATCTGGGACCTAATAAACCATACTGAAGAGAACTGGCCACTCGCTTATGCAGTATTTTTTTCTGCATCATCACGGGTGGGTGAATATGCTGAGTCTATGACCATACTTAGTTATATGCGATTTGAAGAAGTTGAGCAATGGGGAAAAACTTTTAATACAGTATCATCTGAAGATGACAGGGGATCAGCATATGAAGCGTTTAAAAAACGCAAAGCGGAAAAATTACTGGACCTTGTTGAAGAAAAATTTCATGGCTTAAGGGATCACATAGAAAAATATTATACGGCAACACCGCTTTCTTACCGTGATTATATTGGCAATGCCGACGGATCATTATATGGTATAGTTAAAGATTACAAGAATCCGTTTAAAACTTTTATTTCACCAAGAACTAAATTACCTAATCTTTACCTTACAGGTCAAAACCTGAATTTGCATGGCATATTAGGTGCAGCAATGAGCGGACTGGTTACCTGCACTGCTTTTATGGGAAATGAAAACATCATTGAAAAAATAAAAAATGCTTAAAAGAAAAAAATTCTGGAAACGGGTTCTTTATGTGATCGGAGCATTTTTGCTTTTGCTGCTTATTGGCGTTATATACCTTGTGCAGGTTACAAAAATAGATCCGCCCCGTCCAAAAGACATGAGTAGTTTGCAGTTAAAAAGAGAAGAACCCAGCAAAGGGTTTTATACAATAAAAGATAACTGGTTCAGAAAAAGCGCAAGCGGATTATATGAATTATATGTAGAAGGTGATGCTTTTGAACGTGGGGTGATAAATGGTAAACTGTCTAAAGAATTGGTAATAAGACAGGAAGATCATTTTGCTGAACAGATCAGCAAAATGGTGCCTTCGGCATTTACCCGGCAATACCTCAAATATATTATCGGCTGGTTCAATCGCAACCTTGATAAAAATATTACAGAAGAATACAAAGAAGAAATTTATGGCATTTCCGTATCGGCTTCCGAAAAATACCAATACCTCGGTTCCAATTACCAGCGCATTTTAAATTACCATGCTGCTCATGATATTGGCCACGCTTTACAAAGCATGGCATTGGTGGGTTGTACATCTTTTGGAACCTGGGATGACAAGTCGCAGGACAGCACAATGATCATTGGCCGCAATTTTGACTTTTATGTTGGCGATAAATTTGCAGAAGATAAAATAGTGGCATTTTTTAATCCAAAACAGGGATACAAATTTGTTACCATTACCTGGGGCGGTTTTGTAGGAGCTGTTTCGGGTATGAATGACCAGGGCTTAACGGTAACGATAAACGCCGCAAAGTCGGATTACCCTTTAGGATCAGCCACACCTGTTTCTTTAGTTACCCGGGAAATTTTACAGTATGCTAAAAATATTAAAGAAGCCATCGCCATTGCCAGGTCACGAAAAATGTTTGTATCAGAATCATTCCTGGTTGGTTCGGCAGCAGATAAAAAAGCGGTGATCATAGAAAAAACACCCAGCAACCTCGATGTATATGATCCGCATAAAGACTTTATAGTTTGTACCAATCATTTTCAAAGCAATGGATTAGGCAAATCAAAAATGAATATTGAACAGATCAACGAAAGTGCTTCACCTTACCGTTATGAAAGGCTGATGGAATTATTGGGCACCAACGGAAAAAACACGGTTCAAAAAACGGTTAATATCCTGAGGGATCAAAAGGGACTGCATAATGCAGATATTGGAATGGGAAATGAAAAGGCCATTAACCAGTTGATCGCTCATCATTCGGTTGTTTTTGAACCACAAAAATTATTGATGTGGGTCTCCACTTCTCCCTGGCAACTGGGTAAATATGTAGCCTACGACCTTAAAAAAATATTTGCAATGCATGGAATGAAAAAAGATGTTGAAATTGCAGACAGTAATCTTACCATTGCAGCAGATTCATTTTTATTAACCTCATCTTTTCAAAAGTTTGAGGCTTTTAGAAAGATAAAACAGGCAATAACCGATGGTGCCGAAATAAATGCTGATAGCCTGGTGGCAACCAACCCGGTTTTTTATAATGCTTATGTACTGGCCGGGGATTACCTGTACAAAAAAGATCAGTTTGAAAAAGCGCTGAATTTTTATAAACTTGCCTTATCAAAAGAGATCGCAACAAAAAAAGAAGAGGATTATATCAGGAACAGGATAAACAAAATAAAAATTAAGCAACAACTAAAACTATGATATTTGGAATTGGTATAGACCTTATAGAAGTGCAGCGGGTAGCAGATAAATTGAATAAAAAAGAAGGGTTTGCGCAATTGGTATTTTCAGCAAAGGAGATCGCTTATTGCGAAATAAAAGCTAATAAATTTGAGCATTATGCCGCACGTTTTGCAGCTAAAGAAGCTTTTTTTAAAGCCCTTGGCACCGGCTGGAAAAACGGAACGGCATTTAATGAAGTTGAAATAACCGGTGATGAAGAAGGTAAACCCGAATTAGTTTTATTGGGTAAAACAGCAGCCACTATCGAGGCAATGAAATTAGGCAGGATATCTGTTTCTCTTTCTCATCTTAAAACAATGGCATCTGCTATAGTAATAATTGAAAACTTATGATCTACAATCCCGAAACAGCTTTTCAAAGCAACGAACAGGTAAATATAATGCAAGGAAAAAAATTGCAGGAACTATTGGCTTACGTCAATACAAATTCTCCTTTTTATAAAGAATTGTTTTCAAGAACGGGTTTTGATATTGCGGGAATAAAAACCGTAAAAGACCTTTCAGTGTTACCAACTACAAGTAAAGAAGATCTGCAACAACGTAATAATGATTTTTTATGCGTACCCTTAAATAAAGTGATAGATTATTGCTCTACTTCCGGAACACTGGGTAGTCCGGTAACAATTGCACTTACTGAAAATGACCTGAACCGGCTGGCGTACAACGAATATTGTTCATTTATCTGTTCCGAAGGGGTAGCAACAGATATTTACCAGATGATGCTTACGATAGACAGGCAGTTTATGGCAGGGATGGCCTATTATTCAGGTATTAGAAAGTTAGGAGCAGGCATCATAAGATTAGGCCCCGGGGTACCATCTTTACAGTGGGAAACGATCTTCAGGCTAAAGCCAACCGCCATTGTTGCCGTGCCTTCGTTTATTCTTAAACTGATAGAGTATGCCAGGGAACACCATATTGATATCAATAGTTCAACTGTTAAAAAAGCCATTTGCATAGGCGAAAATATCCGGAATACAGATCTTTCATTAAGCACACTAGGCAAAAAAATTACTGATGCCTGGGATATAAAATTATTCTCTACCTATGCATCCACTGAAATGCAAACTGCGTTTACAGAATGTAGTGAGTTAAAAGGTGGTCATCATCAGCCCGACTTGGTGATCGTTGAATTACTGGATGAAAGTAATCACCCAGTTGCTGCCGGACAACCGGGCGAAGTAACCATCACTACACTGGGTGTGGAAGGAATGCCCCTGCTTCGGTACAAAACCGGCGACATCTGTTTATATTTTGATGAACCTTGTGCCTGTGGCCGTAACAGTTTGCGTTTATCCCCTGTAGTTGGACGTAAAAAACAAATGATCAAATTTAAAGGCACAACACTGTACCCACCTGCACTTTTTGACCTGCTGAATGAGATGGAAGAAATTCGGGATTTTGTTGCCGAAATATATTCCAACGATATAGGTATGGATGAAGTGTTGTTACATATACTGCCCGTGAGTCATACCGAAGACTGTTTTCGTAAAATAAGGGCCTATTTGCAGGCAAGGCTAAGGGTTAGTCCTCATGTTAAATATATTACCAAAGAAGAAATGCAGATCATTCAATTTCCGGAAGGGTACAGAAAGGCGGTTAAATTTATTGACAGAAGAAATTAATACCAGCTACACAAATTTTTATAATTACAAAAGCCTGCTTTGTGCAGGCTTTTGTAATTATAGGTGACAGCAAAAATGATCTAATAAATAAACTTAGCTAGTTTTTTTCCTGAAATAGCATATGATTCAGCGATCCTTGTGCCTGTATCATAGTCATAACCACCCCATGTACCTCCGGGAGCGTTTTCAACTGTCATTACTGCAAGTTTTTTTTCCCGGTTATTTGTTTCAACTATCCAAACTTCAGCATCTATTTCAGCATTCTTTCTTCCACCAAATCCAATCATACCACCGCCAATATTATACCCTGGCTCTATTGATTTGGTTTTAAATATCAAAGTGTATTTGGCATTTTTACTTATTGTTACATGGCTTGTTATAGTAAAAAGGTCTATAAACTTAGGTTCATACCTGGCCTGCCTGTCATTGATCCAGTTTTTGGCCCAGATATCGCCCCTGCCAGGGTCTTTCGAGTTATATTCTTCCGTCTTCTTACTGATATAATCCTTTTCATTGGAATATTTACCAACCGAAACTTTATCGTAAGTAAATTCAATATTAATACTGGATTCAGTTTTTATTACAGAGGGGTCGCCATCCTGAACTTTAATTCTTTGAGCAGTAACAGACAAATTGCCAATCAATAACATCACAGCTAGCGAGAGGGTTGCAATACATTTCATATTTCTTTATTATTTAGAGGTTTAGAAAGTGTAAAATTAAACAAACTTCTTTCAATTAGGGCAAATGTAAACTCAGAAAATTTTGATAAAATTTGTTTTAATAATGAGTTGATTTTTAGACGAAACCACTATTATTGCAAAAAAAGTAAAAACCTTCTTGTGTGTGCTTTTGTATTTCTTTTAATATCTTAAGGCTGACTATGGTGTAAATAGGTAAAATCTGACATCTTTGTTCTATTTTTACATGTTTAATTACCAAATAATTGTTGAAGTATAAATAATCGGATCATGATAAATGTAGGTGGCAGTGCCCTTTCGCTGGATGATTTTTCGGGTATTCTTTTTAAGGGCAAAACGGTGACTTTAGATAAGTCAGCAGTTGAAAAGGTTAATGTGAGTTTTCAGTTTCTGAAGAATTTTTCTTCCAATAAGCTCATATATGGCATTAATACCGGCTTTGGGCCCATGGCTCAGTACAAAGTAAGCGAAGAAAATCTTTTACAACTTCAATATAACCTGATAAGGAGCCATAGTTCTGGCGGTGGTAATATGATGTCACCTTTATTGGTAAAAGCGGTAATGATCGCCCGGTTAAACAGCCTGATACAGGCTTATTCGGGAGTTCATACAGAAACAGTGGAGTTACTTACAGCATTGATCAATAAAAATGTATCACCTTGTATTTTTGAACACGGAGGTGTTGGCGCCAGTGGCGACCTGGTGCAACTTGCACACCTGGCCTTGGTATTGATTGGCGAAGGCGAGGTTATCTATGAAGATGAGATTTATCCTACCATTGAAATATTCAACAGGTTAAAAATTAAACCGCTAACTATTCATATACGTGAAGGACTGGCTATCTTAAACGGAACTTCTGCCATGACGGGTATAGGGATGACAAACATTATCCAGGCTCAAAAATTACTGGAATGGTCAGTAATGTTATCAGCAATGATAAACGAAGTGGTGGAAGCTTTTGATGATCATTATTCTTATGAATTAAATATTGTTAAACATCACGAAGGACAAAATAAAATTGCTGCCATGCTTCGCAGCATTTTAAATGACAGTAAAATGATCCGCGACAGGTCGGAGCATTTGTATAATCCTGATAAACTAAATCAGGAGGTATTTGAAGATAAAGTACAGGAGTATTATTCTTTGCGCTGTGTAACCCAGGTATTAGGCCCCATTTATGATACCATTTGCCAGGCCGAAAAAGTAGTGGTGAATGAATTGAATTCTGTGAATGATAATCCTGTGATCGACCATGAAAATAAAAACATCTTCCATGGTGGAAATTTTCATGGCGATTACGTTTCATTGGAAATGGATAAATTAAAGATCGCCATTACTAAATTATCAATGCTTTCTGAAAGGCAATTGAATTATCTGCTGAATGAAAAACTGAATCAAAAATTCCCGCCATTTGTTAACCTGGGTGTTTTAGGTTTTAACTTTGGAATGCAGGGAATGCAATTTACTGCCACATCAACGGTTGCCGAAAACCAAACCTTGTCGTTTCCAATGTATGTACACAGTATTCCCAATAATAACGACAACCAGGATATAGTGAGCATGGGTTGCAATGCTGCATTAATGACAAAAAGAGTGATTGATAATTCATTTGAAGTATTAGCTATACAAATGATGACGGTTTTACAAGCCATTGATTATTTAAAATGCGTACCCAGGTTATCTACTCAAACATTACGTATTTACCAGGTGATGAGAGAGATATTTCCTAATTTCATTGGCGATCAGCCAAAGTATAAAGACCTTGCAAGAATAAAAAAATATTTTGAGGAATCAGACCTGCTGATTGCTTTCAAAAATGGCAACTTACCGGCATAGAAATAACCTGTATTTTTAATCTTAGAAGAAAAATTTAAATGAAATTTGCACTAGTTACCGGCGGATCAAGAGGAATTGGCAGGGCGGTTTGCCTGAAATTGGCAGATATGGGATATAATATTCTGATCAATTATAAATCCAATGAAGAAGAAGCCAATCAAACCCTTTCGCATGTAAAAGAAAAAGGGGTTAACGGAGAGTTATTGCAATTTGATGTATCCAACAGGGAAGAAGTAGTGCAAAAACTGGGCAGTTGGATTGAAAATAATTCAGAAAAAACAATTGAAGTGTTGGTAAATAATGCAGGTATCAGGGAAGATGCCCTGATGATATTTATGAATGATAACCAATGGGACAATGTAATAAAAACCAATCTTGACGGTTTTTTCTTTGTTACCCGTTTGGTGATCAGGGATATGCTGATAAAAAGATTCGGAAGGATCATTAATATTGTTTCCCTTTCGGGCCTGAAAGGAATGCCGGGTCAAACCAATTATTCTGCAGCAAAAGCAGCAGTGATCGGTGCCACAAAAGCACTGGCACAGGAAGTGGGCAGAAAGGGTGTAACTGTAAACGCAGTAGCGCCGGGGTTCATAAAAACAGATATGACCGAAGGCCTTGATGAAAAAGAATTAAAAGCGATGATACCTGTAAAACGGTTTGGGCTACCCGAAGAAGTTGCACATACTGTTGGTTTTTTGGCAACTGCAGAAGCAGGATATATTACAGCTGAAGTTATTTCTGTTAATGGCGGTTTGTATTCTTAAAAGCCATTAGCTGTTAGCTATTAGCAAGGCAGTGTATTCGTATCAAAAATGTTTTAGCTAAAGGCTAATACCTAACAGCTAAATGCTTAATATATGAACAGAGTTGTTATAACTGGTATGGGAATTTATTCCTGCATAGGAAAAAACCTGGATGAGGTCAGGGAATCATTGTATAAAGGCAGGTCGGGTATCATCCTAGACCCTGTTCGCAAAGAATTCGGATACAGATCTGGTTTAACCGGCTTTGTAGAAAAACTTGATCTTAAAGGCAGATTAGACAGAAGGGCACGTATCATGCTGCCCGAACAGGGAGAGTATGCTTATGTAGCAACAGTTGAAGCATTGGAAAATGCGGGGATCGACCAGGATTTTATTAATGAAAATGAAATCGGGATACTTTATGGTAATGACAGTTGTGCAAAATCGGTTATAGAATGTATCGACATCATCCGTGAAAAAAAGGATACTATGATGGTGGGATCGGGTTCAGTATTTCAAACCATGAACTGTACTGTGACCATGAACCTGGCCACAATATTTAAACTCAGGGGTGTAAATTTTACGATCAGTGCGGCCTGTGCAAGTGGTTCACACGCCATTGGGCTTGGGTACCACTTTATTAAAACGGGTTTACAGGAACGTATCATTTGCGGCGGCGCACAGGAAGTTAATCATTTGGCAATGGGAAGTTTTGATGCACTATCCGCTTTTTCCATTCAGGAATCCCAACCAACAAAAGCCTCAAAGCCATTTGACCGTGATCGTGATGGCCTTATCCCTAGTGGCGGGGCGGCTACAGTTATACTGGAAAGCCTTGAATCTGCACAAAAAAGAGGAGCTACTATTTTGGGAGAAGTAGTAGGATATGGATTTTCTTCAAATGGCGGGCACATTTCAAATCCAACTGTAGAAGGGCCGGTAAGGTCACTGCATATGGCAATGAAAGACGCCGGAATACTGGCAGCGGATGTAGATTATATTAATGCCCACGCCACTTCAACGCCAGCGGGCGATGCCAGTGAAGCCAAAGCCATCCATGAGGTTTTTGGTGAAAAAAGGCCATTCGTAAGTTCCACAAAATCAATGACGGGCCACGAATGCTGGATGGCGGGAGCCAGTGAAATAGTGTATTCGATGCTGATGATGCAAAACTCTTTTATAGCCCCTAATATCAATTTTGAAAACCCTGATGAAGATTCTGCAAAATTGAATATTGTAAAAAGTGCCATTGAAAAAGATATAGTTGTATTTTTGTCAAACTCCTTTGGATTTGGGGGCACTAATTCGTCCCTTATTATTAGAAAACTGGTTTAAAATACTGCTTATGACGAATACTGAAATTACTGATAAAATACACAAGTTCCTGTCAGAGGAATTTGAAGTAGAAGCAGAAAAATTAATTCCTGAAGCAAATTTAAAAGAGACGCTTGGATTAGACAGCCTTGATTATATTGACCTGGTAGTAGTTATAGAAAATAACTTTGCATTTAAAGTAAAGCCCGAAGACTTTGTTGGTATCGTTACGCTGCAGGATTTTTGTGATTATGTGATATCAAGGGTTAATTCTAAAGAACTTGTATAATGTCATTATGGCAAGGTAAATCCAGGGGAACCCCTCTTGGTTACCGTATATTTATTTGGGTAATAAAAATTTTTGGTATTCGGGGGGCCTATTTTCTGTTAAGATTTGTTGCGCTTTATTATTTCTTATTCTCTTTTAAAGCGTCTAAACAGGTATTTTCATTATATCGTTACAAATTAAGATACGGCTGTTTTCAATCCTTTGCAAAACTCTACAAAAATTACTATCTCCTGGGTCAAAGTATTATCGACAAAGTGGTTTTGATGTCTGGTATAAAAAATAAATTCACTTTTAACTTCGACGGGGAAGAAAATCTAAGGAAAATTGCCGGATTTCAAAAAGGAGGTATCTTACTAAGTGCACATATTGGTAGCTGGGATATTGCCGGGTATTTATTTAAACGCCTTGAAACAAGAATTAATATAGTATTATTTGATGGTGAACATGAGCAAATAAAAGAATACCTTGAAGGGGTAACGGGCAAAAAAGAAGTGAATATAATTACAATAAAAAAAGATCTTTCCCATATTTATGAAATAAGCGATGCTTTTATGAATAATGAACTGGTCTGCATGCACGCTGATCGTTTTATAGAAGGCAATAAAATTCTAACAACTGAATTCCTGGGAAAGACCGCAAGGTTTCCAATGGGACCTTTTTTATTGGCTTCAACATTTAAAGTACCTGTTTCATTTGTGTTTGCTGTAAAAGAAAGTAGTAGCCATTATCATTTATTTGCTACTGCTTCAAAGATCTACAATAATTCAGTAAGAGCCGTCGCGTTAAAGGAAATGTTGGGGGATTTTTCAAATGAAATGGAAAGAAAAGTAAAAGAGTATCCGGAACAATGGTACAATTATTATAATTTTTGGAAATAAAAATGAATATAAGCGTCGAAAATATTGTATCTCTGTTACCCCAAAGAGCTCCCTTTGTGATGATTGATAAATTGTTGTATTCCGGCGAAAAAACAACACGAACAGGTTTATTGGTAAAGGAGAGTAACATTTTTGTAGAAAACGGGGAATTTAAAGAACCGGGTTTGATTGAAAATATTGCCCAAACAGTAGCCGCCAGGGCAGGACATATTGCACAATCAGAAAACGCCGATATAATGGTTGGATATATTGGTTCTGTAAGTGATCTGCAAATAAATGCTTTGCCAAAAACAGGCGATGAATTAATTACAGAAATTACAATTGAAAATCAGATTTTTGATGTAACAATTATATCAGGAAAGATCTGTTGTAATGAAAATATAATAGCTCAATGCCAGATGAAAATATTTATTAACAAAACAAAAACTCAAAAATCATGAAACAGGTTATGAAAACAATCCGTATTGTAACGGTGCTTTTATGCTGTTGCTTTACTTCACAGGTTAAAGCACAGGACCTAAAAGAATTTTTTAACAGTAGTGAAACTCAGCTGGTATACATGGGTGTTGATTTTGGCTTAGCAAAGCTTATCAATGATCCGGAAGCCAATACTTTTGATATCAAAAGCAGGTATTTCCATAGTATCAATCAATTGATCGTTGAAGAAATGACCAGGAACTATAATATTTCATCTGCTTTTCAAAAAAGTAATGTAAGTACCGACCTTTCTGCTATTGAAAACAGAAATGATAAAGTAAATGCCAATGATATTGCTTCAAATAATTATTCCGATTTTAACCGCCTCACAGAAAATGATATTAGTGCCGAAGTAAAAAAATTAGGTAGCATTAAAGGTGCAGGTACAGGCCTCGTTTTTATAATGGAAGGCATGAAAAAAGAAGGGAAGAAAAGTTATGGTTCGGTATGGGTAACATTAGTTGATCTAAGAACAAAAAAAGTTTTGCTGGCAGAACGTATGGAAGATGATGCAACAGGTATTGGATTCCGTAATTATTGGGCTTCTGTAATAAAGAAAATTATTATGACCATTAATAAAAAGAAATATAAAGAGTGGAAATCAAGATTCGGCGCATGATCTCTATCACATATGAAAAAGGAATTGATTAATCGTACAGAAATTCAGGTTAGGTTTAATGAAGCTGACCCATTGGGTATTGTGTGGCATGGGCATTATATCCGGTATTTTGAAGATGGCCGTGAAGCTTTTGGAAATACACATGGGCTAAGTTACCTGGATGTATATAAAAAAGGGTTTGTTATTCCTGTTGTAAGTGTACAATGTGATTTTAAAAAATCATTACGATACGGAGACAGGGTAATTATAGAAACAGTTTATATTCCAAGCAAAGCCGCCAAAATGAAATTTACTTACCGCTTATTCAATGCGGCAAGTGGTGATTTGGTTGCTACCGGCTCTTCGGTACAGGTTTTTTTAGACAAGGAGGGTTCTGTTTTGCAATTATCCAATCCATCATTTTTTGAAGAATGGAAAAAGAAATTGGATTTGAACTAATAGAAAAGCTAATGAGAGATGTTTTTATAACTGCTGATAATATTTTTTCACCATTAGGTACTACTACCGCAGCTAATTTTTCGCAGTTGACCAAAATGGTTTCTGGTGTAAAAAAAGAAGAAGACCGCAGTGTAAGTGATGAACCCTTTTTTGCAGCATTATTTGACAAAAAAAAGACTTTTGTAAAAAACGCGACAACCGAAAAATATACAAAATTTGAACAGCTGATAATTGCATCTGTTAATGATGCTTTAGTGAACAGCAGCATCGATCCGCAAGAAAATAAAACCGTACTGATCATTTCTTCTACCAAGGGAAATATCGGGTTGCTCGAAAAAGAAGCTATTACCCCTTCCTTAAAAGAACGTATCTCATTATATCATTCAGCTAAACAAATAGCGGGGCATTTTAAATTTGTCAATCGGCCAATCGTAATATCCAACGCCTGTATTTCGGGCTTGTTGGCATTAATAACAGGCATGCGGCTAATACAGTCCGGACAATATGAAAATGCAGTAATTACCGGTGCCGACCTGATCTCTAAATTTATTTTATCAGGCTTCCAGTCATTTCAGGCTATTAGCTCAGCACCCTGTAAACCTTTTGATGCCACTAGAAATGGGATCAACCTGGGCGAGGGAGCTGCTACTATTATCCTTTCGGCCAACAAAAAAAATAAAGACTGTATACAAATAAAAGGTGGTTCAGTCAGCAATGACGCCAACCATATATCCGGGCCTTCACGTACAGGCGAAGAACTTTACCAGGCTATTGATAAGGCAATGCAGGAAGCCGGGCTTTCAGCGGCTGATATAGATTTTATTTCGGCACATGGTACAGCCACTATTTACAATGATGAAATGGAAGCCAAAGCCATTACTCATGCCAACCTGCAGCACGTGCCTGTAAACAGTTTAAAAGGATTTTACGGCCATACCCTTGGCGCTGCCGGTTTGATCGAATCAATCGTTACCATTCATTCAATGAAAGAAAATCTTATTTTACCCACTATGGGATTTACAGCAACAGGTGTAACACAACCGATAAATATCTGCACATCATTATATAAAAAAACTTTAAACAACTGCCTGAAAACGGCATCTGGTTTTGGAGGTTGTAATGCTGCTGTAATTTTTAGTAAACAATGATCTTTTTATACAATTAATTCTATTTAAATAATGCCTTTTTTTTCTAAAGATAAAAAAACAGCTTTCGAGGCAAAAGAAGCAGCACAATGGATTGCATTTGGCCCGGTTGTTTTTCAATCTGCCAGGGTGCTTAGAAATTCCGGCATACTAAAAGCAATTGAAGAAAGTGGCGAAGCGGGAATAACAATTGCAACCATAACTGAAAAAGTAAAACTGCCTTTATATGGAGTAAGAGTATTGTTAGAATCCGGATTAAGTATAGGGCTGGTTCTTGTAAATGAGAAAAAATATACACTGGCTAAAACCGGTCATTTTATTTTGCATGATCCATTGACAAAAGCCAATATGGATTTTGTTCATGATGTATGTTATAAAGGTATTTTTTCGCTGGACAAAAGTATTGAATCCGGTAAACCGGAGGGATTGGTATCCTTTGGAGAATGGAAAACCATTTATGAAGGATTATCACAATTACCGGAACAGGTGCAAAAAAGCTGGTTTGGATTTGATCATTTTTTTTCAGATGATGCATTTCCTAAAGTGTTACAGCAGGTTTATAATAACGGTATTAAAAAACTATTGGATATCGGCGGCAATACCGGCAAATGGGCCATTGCATCTTCGCAATATTCACCTGATATTTGTATAACGATCATGGACCTGCCGGGCCAGTTAAATGTAGCAAAAATAAAAATTGAGAATTTGGGTTTGAGTAACAGGATTTCCTTTTTGCCCGCAAATATTTTGGATGAAACGGTAAAATTTCCAAAAGGTTTTGATGCCATCTGGCTAAGCCAGTGTTTGGATTGCTTTGGTGAAGATGAAATTGTTTCCATTTTAAAAAGGTGTCACGATGCACTGGAGGAGAATGGCCAGGTAATAATAATGGAACCATTTTGGGATAAACAAAGATATGAGGTAGCTGCATTTTGCCTGCAGCAAACTTCTCTTTATTTTACAGCAATTGCCAATGGAAACAGCCAAATGTATAGCGCCGAAACATTTTTTAATTGTATAGAACAATCTGGTTTTGAAATTGTTGAAGAGATAAATAATATTGGATTGAGTCAAACCTTATTAAAATGTAAAAAAATAAAGTAAGTAGTTTTCGCCCCACATAAAACTAAAATGCTATTGAATCAATATCTGAATAATCTTAATGCTTAACACATGAAAACAGAAAAAGTAGATGTGCTTATTATCGGCGCCGGCCCCTCCGGAACCGTAGCCGCTTCTATCATTAACAAAGCAGGCTTTAATGTAAAAATTGTTGAGAAATTAAAATTTCCACGTTTTGTTATCGGTGAAAGTTTATTGCCACGATGTATGGAAGCCCTAACTGAAGCGGGCTTTGTAGATGCGGTAAAAGAAAAAGGATTTCAGGAAAAATTTGGGGCCAAATTTGTAAAGAATGGTAAGATCTGTGATTATTTTTTTGCCGATCAGTTTACCCCGGGCTGGAACTGGACCTGGCAGGTTCCGCGTGCCGAATTTGATAAAATACTGGCGGACACAGTCGAAAAAATGGGCGTGCCGGTTTGTTACGAAACAACGGTAACGGGTATTGTATTTAACGGCACGGATTCGGTAACAACGGTAGAAGATAAAGAGGGTAATAAGAGCGAAATCAACGCCCGGTTCATTGTTGATGGCAGTGGTTATGGAAGAGTGATACCCAAGTTATTTAATATGGAAAGACCATCTCAACTTCCTCCAAGAAAAGCCCTGTTTACACATACTGTAGATGTTAAGCGATCTATGGACGATGAACCCAACCGTATCACCATTGTTGTGCATAAACCGGGCGTTTGGGTATGGATCATCCCTTTTTCTAACGGGATCACTTCATTAGGGTTTGTCAGTGAGCCCGGATTTTTTAAATCATTTGAAGGGAATAATGATGAACAACTGAGAGCAATAATTGCAACAGAACCTTATTTGAAAGAACGTTTTGCGGATGTGGAATTTGTTTTTGATGCAAGGGTGTTGGAGTCGTGGTCAGCAACAACAGATAAATTTTATGGAGAAGGATTTGTACTAACTGGCAATGTAACAGAATTCCTGGATCCTGTTTTTTCATCAGGGGTTACACTGGCAACAGTATCCAGCCAATTAGCTGCCGGGTTGGTAGTACGCAAATTAAATGGTGAGGATATTAACTGGGATACAGAATATACCGCCCCCATGATGCAGGGCATTAATACCTTCCGTTCTTATGTAAATACCTGGTACGATGGTACGCTGGATACTATTTTCTTTGCAGACAACCCAAACCTGGAAATAAAAAATATGATATGCTCAGTATTGGCAGGTTATGTATGGGATCAAAACAATCCATATGTAAAAAATCACCGGACCGCTTTAAAAAAACTGGCCAAATTGATCGATCTCGAAAAACGGTTAAAAGAAACTGAGCCCCTGTCTAATTAATACAACTTTGTACGAAGAAAAATACATCACCGCCAGTTGTTTGATCAGCCACCAGGTTGTTTATAAGAATGATGAAAAAATTTATGAAAATAAAACAGCTGATCAGCAGTCTTTTTTAGCTGAGGTTTACCATCATTTTGGGATAAAATATCCTAAATTTTTTAAAATGGATAGCCTAAGTAAATTAGGCTGGCTGGCAGCAGAAATAGCACTGAAAGACAGTTTTAATTCAGAAAAATACAAGCCGGAGCAGGTAGGAGTGATATTGGCCAATACAAATTCCAGCCTGGATACCGACATCAAATATTTTGAGACCACAAAGGATATTGCAAGCCCGGCTTTGTTTGTTTACACATTGCCTAATATTGTAATGGGAGAGATCTGCATCAGGCATAAGTTTAAAGGCGAGAATGCTTTTTTTATTTTTGACTATTTTGATGCCGATTTTATTGAAAAGTATGTTCGTCTCCTGTTTAATAATAATATCTTGCAGGCTTGTATCTGTGGTTGGGTAGAATTACTGAACGATCAATATAAAACTGTATTATTTTTGGTAGAAAAAGTAAACCCGGGTACCGCGGTTTTATTTACAAAAGAAAATATTATTAAAACCTATCAGTTAGAAAATGGATAAATTAATGTCGGATCTGAAAAAACAGATCATTGCGCAACTAAATTTGCAGGATATAAAACCGGAAGATATTGGAGACGACCAGCCACTTTTTGTTGATGGTTTAGGGCTTGACTCTATTGATGCGTTAGAATTAATTGTTCTGTTGCAACAACACTATAAGATAAAACTAAACAATGCAGAAGATGGCCCAAAAGTATTCAGCTCAGTTAAAACAATGGCCGAATATATAACAGCCCACCAGGCACAGAATGTATAAATAATGAGCGAACCCGTTTTTGTTGCCGGGGTAGGTGTTATATCGGCGATTGGAAACAATATTGCCGGCTGCCTTACTGCGCTGGCAAATGGTAAGGCAGGGATCGGTGATATGGTTTATCTTAATTCCATACACCGCAATAAAATTCCTGTAGCAGAAGTAAAACTGAGTAACAAAGAACTGGCACTGCAATCAGGACTTCCTTTTACAAAAAGCCGCACCGCCTTATTAAGTATGATTGCTGCAAAAGAATCACTTGACAATGCAGCCATTGAAAATATTAATTCACTTCGTACAGGATTTATTTCGGCTAACTCGGTTGGTGGAATGGATAAATCAGAACAATTTTTCACCCAATTTCTTACAGATAATCAAAAAGGAAAATTAAGGGATGTAATTCACCATGAATGTGGAAGTATTACCGAACTGGTAGCCGATCAGTTGGGTATCAGTAATTTTATTTCCACGATCAGTACTGCTTGTTCATCTTCGGCTAATGCCATTTTCTATGGAGCAAGATTAATTAAAAATAATATACTGGATGTGGTGGTGGCGGGTGGTACCGATGCCCTTACAAAATTTACACTTAACGGATTTAATACTTTAATGATACTGGATAATCAACCCTGCCAGCCCTTTGATGAAAACCGGAGGGGACTTAATTTAGGAGAAGGCGCAGGATATGTGGTAATGGTTTCGGAAAAAGTGGCTGCCACTTTAAAAAACCCGCCGTCGTGTACACTTAGCGGTTATTGCAATGCCAATGATGCGTATCACCAAACCGCTTCTTCGCCTGATGGCACAGGTTCGTTTTTAGCCATGAGTGGAGCGCTTAAAAAAAGTAAACTGCAACCCGCCGATATTGATTATATTAATCTTCATGGAACTGGTACACTTAATAATGATATAGCAGAAGGCACAGCAATAAAAAGACTGTTTGACCCCCATTACCCAAAAATGAGTTCTACCAAAGCTTATACAGGCCATACATTGGGCGGATGTGGCGGCATAGAAGCAGTATTTTCAATATTAGCCATTCAGCAAGGAATAATATATCCCAACCTGCGGTTGCAAACGCCAATGAAAGACCTGCCATTTACAGTAGAAACCAATTTTTTAAAAAATATAACGGTAAAGCACGTACTCTCTAATTCATTTGGTTTTGGAGGAAATTGTTCTTCACTCATATTTTCAAAAATATAAGACGAATGTTTATAAGGGCAACAGGAAACATATCACCACAAAAAACTTTTGGTCATGCGCCATTTCCCGAAGAGCCTAAAGTATATACAGGAAACAGGCTGTATTGTACAGAACCAGATTATAAAGAGATCATTGATGTAAAACAGATCAGAAGAATGAGCCGCATTATTAAAATGGGCGTGGCTGCAGCAATGGAATGTTTACAGGAAGCAGGTGTAACAAAACCCGATGCAATAATTACAGGCACCGCTTACGGATGCCTTGAAGATACCGGTAATTTTATAACCAAAATGGTTGAACATAATGAAGAATTATTAACTCCTACGGCTTTTATTCAATCAACACATAATACCATCGGCGCACAAATTGGTTTGTTACTTCAATGCAATAATTATAATAACGCTTTTGTGCACCGGGGGTTTTCTTTTGAAAGCGCTTTGCTGGATGGGATGATGTTATTAAAAGAAAACGATGCAGTTAATGTACTGGTAGGAGGCATTGACGAAATCACTGATATCAGCCATGCTGTATTAAGCAGGATAGGATTGTATAAAATGAAGCAAGCTGCAGATCTTAATTTATTTGATTTGCCTTCAAAAGGAACAATAGCAGGCGAAGGAGCTACCTTCTTTTTGTTGACTGATCAACCATCAAAAAAGGACTATGCAAAGCTTGATGCGCTAACTGTATTTTATAAACCGGAAAATAATGCAGCAACAGAGCAACATATACTTTCATTTTTATCTGCACAGGCAATTACGGCTGATGATATTGATATTATCATAACAGGAAGAAACGGGGATATAAAAAACGATGAAATATATAACCAGTTGCAGAAAACGATTTTTAATAATATTGTTCAGGTTAATTACAAACAACTTTGTGGCGAGTATCCTACATCAACTGCATTTGCCTTGTGGATGGCGGCCAATATATTTAATACCCGAGCCCTGCCACCTGTTTTAAAAACGAAAGCGCCGGATAAAATAAAAAAAATTTTGATCTATAATAATTACATGGGGATACATCATTCCCTGTTATTAATATCTGCATGTTAAATTTCAGGAATACAAATATTTTTTTCATTGCCTTGCTTGCAGCGGTGACAGGCGCTAATATTAATCTTCATGTACCAGTATTTATTTACCCGCTAATTATTTTTACTTATTTACTGATCTTATTTTACGGATGTTATTATGTTGGTTCTGGTTTTTTTATCAAAATAATTTGTTCGGTAAAAACAGAAAAAAAGGAAATAGCCATCAGTTTTGATGATGGGCCGGCAAAACAATTTACCCCAGAAATTTTACAGGTGTTGTTTGATCATGATGTAAAAGCCGCTTTTTTTTGTATCGGAAAAAATATTACAAATAATAAAATCCTGTTTAAGCAAATATACCTGGCTGGCCATATTATCGGTAACCACAGCTATTCTCATCATTTATGGTTTGACATGTTTTCTGCAAAAAAAATGCAGGCCGATCTGAACATGATGGATGAGACAATGAAAGACCTGGTTGATCGAAAGCCCCTGTTGTTTCGGCCTCCTTATGGTGTCATGAATCCAAATTTAAAAAAAGCCATTCTTAGGGGTAATTATACCCCCATTGGGTGGAGTGTACGTTCATTAGACACGGTAATAAAAGATCAGGCAAAATTGTTAAATAAAATAAAAAAAGGAATAAAACCCGGCGCCATTTTTCTATTTCATGATACCAGTGAAACAACGCTGGCCATTCTTCCCCGGTTTTTAAAAGAAGTTAAAGATATTGGCTTTAGCATTGTTGGTTTGGATAAAATGCTAAATTTGCCGGCTTATGCGTAAAGTATTCTTTTTATTAGCTTTCTTGTGTTGTGCCATTATTGTAAATGCACAATATGCCGGTTTTAATCCTATAGCCGACCCCGTAAAATTTAAAGAAATGTTTGCAGTTGCCTCACAAAAAACACTCAGCTTAAAAAGTGATTTTGTACAGGAAAAAAACCTCAGCATGCTTTCCGAAAAAATTATTTCAAAAGGAAAATTCTATTTTAAAAAAGATAGTCGGGTAAGGATGGAATATAACCAGCCTTTTCAATACCTTATGGTTATTAATAAAGACAAGGTTTATGTAAAGGATGGCCAAAAAGAAAATAGAATATCTTCCAAATCAAATAAATTATTTCAGCAGATCAATAAAATAATGGTTGATTGTATGCAGGGAACTGCTTTGAATAATACAGATTTTAAAACAAATCTTTTTGAAAGCAAAATTGCCTACCTGGTTGAATTATCCCCGGTTGTAAAAGGGATGAAAGAACTTTTTAAAGTAATTACTGTTTATATTGATAAAAATAATTTTGCAGTGAACAGCCTGGAAATGCATGAGCCTTCTGGCGATAATACAATCATTCGATTCACCAATAAAGAACTTAATGCAACGCTATCTGATGCGCTTTTTGATATTAAGTAGTTACCTGTTTATTTTATGGGGCTGTGGTACTGCTTATAAAAATTTGCAGGCAACAACAGGGAATGTAGCCAGCTTACAACAATTTAAACCTGCATTTGCATCAGCCCTTTATAAAGCTGATATAGATGTAGTAGGCAACCACCTGAGTGGTTTATTACTGATCAAAAAAATGCCTGATAGTACCTCGCGGATGGTTTTTTCAAACGAAATTGGGTTTAAATTTTTTGATTTTGAGTTTTCTTCGGATGGCGGGTTTAAAGTATATTCGGTCATTAAAAAAATGAATAAAAAGTCGGTCATAAAAACGCTCAGAAAAGATTTTGAATTGGTGTTGATGAATGGACTAAATAATAATAATGCTTACATTCGGCGTGACAGTGTTCTTTTATATTATATTTTTCCTCAGGAAAAAGGATTTAATTGTTATATCACAAATAACACAGGAGATCAGCTGGTGCGATTGGAACGGTCATCAAAAAGCAAACCCGTTGTGCAAATGATCATGCAAAATTATATCAATGGCATACCCGATACCATTGGTGTTACGCACCAAAACTTTGATTTTACTATTGGGTTAAAACGAATAGAAAGATGATATTACTGGGAGATTTTTATACAATTAAAAATTTAACAACCGTTGATGCTGTTGTAAACGCCGAACTGGAATTGAATGCAGGCCATAAAATATACGAAGGCCATTTTCCCGGACAACCTGTTACACCCGGAGTTTGTATGCTACAAATGATAAAAGAAATTATTGAAACTGTTCTTCACCGTGAAACCCGGCTGGTGCGGGCCAATGAAATGAAATTTTTATTGATGATCATTCCCGGCGAAAATAATATTATCAATGCACAGATAAAATATACTATCGATGAAAACGAAGGCATACATGTAGTTGCAACACTTTTAAAAGACAATGCCACTTATTTTAAATTTAAGGGCCTGTTTTCGTTCAGGTAGATTCAGATAATTCAGTTTTATCCCGCATTAGCCTGTTGATCAGGTCAAGCGCAGGGCCTGTCATACAGGTTGTAACAAGCGCCATCAATACCATCATTGTAAAAATTTGCGGAGATAATATACCGAGGTCATAGCCGATATTCAGTATGATCAGCTCCATCAAACCTCGCGTATTCATTAAAACACCAATTGATAAACTGTCTTTCCAGCTTTGGCCTACCATTTTTGCTGAGATTGTGCTACCACCAAATTTACCTGCAACTGCCACCAATATCACCCATCCGAAAGTGATCCATAAATGTGATTCGTTCAATAAACCTATTTGTGTGCGTAATCCATTAAAAGCAAAGAATAACGGTAACAGTAAAACGATACTTACATCTTCAATCTTATCTGTTACTATAGACCGGAAATTGAGGCTTGATGGCATAATTACACCAACTAAAAATGCGCCGAACAATGCATGGATACCAATGATCTCAGTTGCATAGGAGGATAGTAGCACTATGATAAAAATACCCGCTATTACTACTTTTCTTCTTTTTTCCTGTTCGGTATAAATTTTTCCCAGTTTAAATAATAATGGACGGATTACGAAAAACATAATGGCAATATAAACAACTGCCAGGCCTAAAGAAAACAAGATACTAACAGAAGTTCCGGCTTTTACAATTGCTATAACTGCAGCTAATATAAACCAGGCTGTTATATCACCAACTGCTGCCGCAGTAAGGGCTATGGCGCCTAATTTTGTTTTTGTAAATCCTTTTTCCTGTATGATTCTTGCCAATACCGGAAATGCAGTGATGCTCATAGCAATGCCCATGAATAAAGCAAAGGATAAAAAAGAAATACCGGCAGGCGCAAATGAATTGTATAAAAAATAGGCCAGTCCCATTCCCAATGCAAAAGGAACAATTATGCTGGTATGACTAACAATGAGTGCGCCAAAGGCTTGTTTACGAATTGCACTTACTTCGAGTTCCATACCAATTACAAACATAAAAAGGATCAGGCCGATCTGACTGAGGAAATGCAGGTTAACCAATGAAGCAACCGGAAATAAAAAATGAGACAAACCCGGAAAAAATAAAGCGGTTAAAGAAGGCCCTAATACAATACCGGCAATAATTTCACCTATAACTGCCGGCTGACCTATCTTTTTAAAAAGATAACCAAATAGGCGTGCAAATGCAATAATAACAATGATCTGTAAAAGTAAAACAGCCAGTGGATTGCTTAAATTGGATCTGAAAGATTCAGTTAAAACCTGAAAACTATTTTCCTGCGTTGTTACAGGCGCCAGTGTTTTATTTGGAGTAAACTGTTTTAATTTTTCCAATGCCTTCCCATTACGGACTATCCAATAGATCATTGTTCCAAAAACTATAACAATAGCTACATAAAAAATTGAACTCCACCTTTTCTTCATAAAAAGTCAAATAAAATAATGTAAAACAAAAAATTAAAAAGATTTATATATAGTAGTGATCTAACAATCTTTTTTTATTTTGGTTTAAAGTTATTCAGATTTATTTAAAACTATGCAATTAAAAAATAAATATCCTGGTTCAACAATAATATCCTGAATTTGTTAATAGTATTAATCTTGCTGGCTAAAATTGTTTATCTTCATTTGTATAATGATGAAAGAATTTGATAGTATAATAATCGGCTCGGGCGCCGGTGGTTTATCTGCTGCACTATGCCTTGCCCGTGCAGGGCAAAAGGTACTTGTTTTAGAACAACATTATGTACCCGGCGGATGGTGCCATTGTTTTTATATCCAGGGCCAGCGCTTTAGCCCGGGTGTACATTATATCGGAGGATTGGAGAAAGGAGAATCAACCCATAAATTATATGAAGGCCTGGGTATTGCCAATGACCTTGTTTTTTTTCGAATGAACCCCAAAGCCTATGAGCATTGCTGGATCGGTAATGAACGGATTGATATGCCGGCCAATGTTGACAATTTATACGATGCCCTTGTTGCCAGGTTTCCTGCAGAAAAAAAGGGGTTAAAAAAATACCTGAAGCTGGTTAGTAATGTAAGCCGTGAAATTCACCTCATTCCTAAAATGAATGGATTTTGGGATAATATAACAATACCTTACCGTACCCGCCATTTGGGCAAATACGGTTTGTTTAGTTTAAAACGGGTGATCAACTGGCATATTAAAGACCCCTTATTAAAACACGTTCTTAATGTTCAATGTGGCGACCATGGTTTGCCCCCTTCAAAAGCAAGTTTTCCTTTGCATTGTGCACTGATGGATCATTATTTTAAAGGTGGGTTTTACCCAATGGGGGGCGGCGCTGCTATTGTAAAAGCCATGACCAATGCTATAAAAAAATATGGCGGGGAAGTGCGTACAGGGGTAACGGTTAAACGAATTTTACTGGAAGGCGATAAAAAATTAAAAGCCACTGGAGTTGAATTACAGAACGGCGAAAAAATATTTGCGAAAACTATTGTTTCCAATGCAGATCCCGAAGTGACTTATAATATGGTTGGCGCAAATAACCTCAGCCCTAAGCTGCAGGCAAAACTGTCTAAAACCAGGTATTCAGTAACCTCGTTGATGTTTTTTGTTACAGTAGATATGGACCTGCGTGCTGCAGGTTTGGATTCGGGTAATATATGGATGATGCCCAACCGCGACCTTGATGAACTGCACGAAGACCTTAAAGAAGTTGATCTTTTGGAACTGGATGAATTTACAGGACTGTTTATCAACTGCTCAACTTTAAAAGACCCGTCAAGTTATGACGGGCGTCATCATACACTGGAAATAATCACATTTATTGATTACAAATCATTTGAAAAATATAAATCGGAAGGAGCATTACATTCTGAAGAATACATAAAATTTAAAGAACGGCTATGTCAGAAATTAATTAATTCAATGGAAAAAGTGGCGCCCGGTTTTAGTGAGCATATCGTACAAATGGAGCTGGGTACCCCAATGACCAACGAACACTATATAAATTCTACCAGGGGTAGTGTTTACGGAACTGAAAAAAGTTTTAAACAAACAGGCCCCTTCTCCTACGGATACAAGAGCGAAATAGCCAACCTGTTTCTTTGTGGTGCAAGTATCATGTCGCATGGTGTTGCAGGAGCAGGATATTCGGGTGTTAAAACCGCAGCATTGGTGCTTAAATGTAAAGAAGAAGATCTGCTAAAGGCAGACGAAACACAAAACATCCGTATTTATGATGCAGAAGATGAATCAACCTGGCCAAGATCTATCAGACAAAAAATAGAAGATAAAAAAAGAAGGATTAAAAAACAACCTATGCTTAATACGGTCTGACCCGGTTATTTTCTCATGATTTATACATTGCTGAAATTTTCCTGGATATTTTTTGATTTATGTAACCTTACGAGCAATACCATCCGGAAATGATAAACTGGCTAAATTGGTATGGCTAAAACCATAAGGATTTATTTATTACCGGTTACCAGGATAAAACTATGCTGGTATCCCTTGTAATTATTGCAGATAAGTATATTTTTAAATACCCCCGTTCCTGCCTTTTTCTTCAACATGTGTTTTGGAATGTTTTGTTGTTGCAATAGCTGGCAGGCAATCCAAACTGCAGATCCGGATGAAGTGGTGTACTCTCCTGTCATATGTTTAAAGCGTGCAATGGTGATCTCTCCATTCACGGCTTTTTCGCAGGCTTCATAATATTTTACATAACGGCTATCTCCATTTTCTCCTGACAGTAATAGGTCAATTTTTTCTCCTGCAGGCAAATTAATTGCAATAAAATCCTTCAGTTGTTTTTTCACCTGTTCTACATCATTACTGTGCAGGGTAGCAACGCCAACCATTTTTGCCACTGCGTTTTGCTTATTGTTATTTACTAAAAACATGGCCGCACCCTCGCCTGCAACACAACCTTTGGTATTGGTATCATATAATTGGCTGGCAGCAATGTCTTCGTTTTTAAATGAATCGTCCAACAATTCAATATTATAATCGTATTGCGAAATTTCGTCTACAGCACCCAGTAAGTAACTGTTATTGTTGTTTTCGGCTAATTGCATCGCGGCATCAATTATCGAATTTTCGAATGACAGGCCACGATGAACATGTGTAATATTGTATCCTTTATTATGGCTAAACATACCTACCTGTGAAGCAACCGCATTCACTGTACTTTGTACAAAATTCCCCGGTGCAAGCAGGCCCTCATCATATTGAATGATCTGGTTCAGGAATTTGATACAATCTTCCATCCCTCCATTTGAAGTGCCAATAATTATTCCGTCAATTACCGAAGACGATTTTATGATTGGCATGGCTGCGCCAACACCTATGCGTACAGCAGTGCCCATCCTTCGTAAAGTACCCGGTGGAATACCTTCATAAGTGGGCTCAATGGCTTTCATCTTTTTTTCAACAGGATCCTGCAATATTTCCAGGTTGGCATGCAAAAATGTTTGCTGCGCCCAAATACAGGATGACTGGTGTATATAAAAAAAGGGCATCATACTTTAGAAAAGATAAGTGTTGAACAATTACCCCCAAAACCAAATGAATTGGACATAATATGCCGTAAAGACTTTTTCTGATACTGTTGTTCAGGAATTAAACGGGTTGACGGAATGGGTTGATTGAAATGAAGCCCGGGGTAAATTTCCTGGTGCAATAAATTTAATACACTATAAACCGCTTCTATTGCTCCGGCAGCACCCAGGGTATGTCCTGTAAATGATTTAGTTGAAGCAAAAGCAGGGGGGGTATCAAATAAACGAAGCATAGCACGGCTTTCCACCTCATCATTATTTTCGGTACCTGTGCCATGCGCATTAATAAAATCAATATCACCGGGCTTAAGATCTGCCATTTGCAAAGCACCTTTCATTGATAAATAGGGCCCATCCCCTTCTTCTGATAATGATGATGGGTGAAAGGCATCATTGGCATTATAATAACCTGATAGTGCAGCATATACTTTTTTATCAATTACATCTTCTTCTCTTTCTAAAACCAAAAAAGCGGCGCCTTCGCCCAAATTTAATCCGTTACGGTTTTCATCAAAGGGCCTGCAAATTTCCGGAGAAAGTATATGCAGGGCATGAAATCCATTGATCGTAAATTTTGCAAGGCTATCTGTACCTCCAACGATAACTCTTTTGGCCAACCCGTTTTTAAGCAGGTTGGCACCAAACATAATGGCATTTGCCGAAGAAGAGCAGGCGGTATTAATGGTATTAATAATGCCGTTGATCTTGTATCTTTTTTGTAAATAAATATTTACAGCTGCATTATCATAAGTAGAAAGATAGGGTGAACCGTTGGCAATTTTATTTGCATCATTATATAATTCATCTGTTAAACACATACCACCAACAGTAGTGGCGCCTATTAATGCGGTATCAGCAGATGCAATTTCTGTAGTAGTTAGTCCGCTATCTTTTACTGCTTCATCGAAAGCGTGTAATGCTAACAGTGTGGTACGGTTAATGCCGGGATCTGAAGCTTGTAGTGTTGCAATTAAATCAGCCGTACTTTTTTTTACTAATCCGAAATGAAGCTGCCCCGCATATTTTGTTGGAAACAGGTCCATGACTGTGGTAATACCGCAACTGGCTTCAACAAGGGATTGGCGGTTTTGCGTTACACTATTGCCAATAGCGCTGATAACCCCCATACCTGTTACAAAGATCCTGCTCAATGATAAGATTATTATTTCGTTCGGTGTTGCTCTATGTAAGCTACCATTGTGTTGATATCGGTTAATATTTTGCGGCCTTCTTTGGGATCTTTAATTTCAATTCCATATTCTCTTCCCAACAAAACGATCAATTCAATAGAATCAATTGAATCAAGGCCCAGCCCCTCACCAAATAAGGGTTCGTCATCTTTTATATCTTCAGGTTTTACTGAAAGCAGGTTTAAAAATTCAATAATTTGTTTTTTTAACTGCTCTTTTAATTGTGCTGTCTCCATATAATTCTCTTAAATCAGTTTTTTACTTTTTAATCCGATCAGCACTAATAGCTGAATAAATAAAGTGATACCCACCAACGGCAAAACATTTATCATAACGTCCTTTAATTTTCCGCCTTCCAAAAACAAACCATAATAAGCTTCCAGGCACCAGTGTAAAGGCGATAATTTCATTACAAACTGAAAGGATTGCGGCATGGCAAAACTGGGTACCAGCAATCCTCCTATTGCTGCCATCAATACAATAGATACCGCACCAACTCCATTTGACTGTTCCTGTGTTTGCGCAAATACGCCAATGCAAATGGCATAGCTTACTGCACACCATCCGCAAATTAATGAAACAATGAATACCCCGGTAATATCTGAAGGTAAATTAAGTTTTGGTAACCCCATAGACGGAAACAGCCAGATGCCAATGGCAAAGATCACAGCCGTTTGAAGCATGGTAACACATAAATAAGTGATCTGTTTTGAAATTAAGGCAAGAAGATAATTTGTAGGCAATGTTTTTAAGCGAATAAAACTGCCGTTCAGTTTTTCCCTGACTACGCTTCCCCCTAATGAAATAACTATAAAAAACATGGCAAAGATCGTCCAGGCCGGAATATTATGTTGAGTTGCATTAGGTACAGTTCTGCTGCCATCTCTTGAAACCGGTATTTCGATGATGGCCACCTGGTTATTTATTATTTCATTTTCCAGTGTATCGGGTAATGCTTTTTCATTAATAGAAAAATAGATACTCTTTAATACCTGTTTACTTTGTACCATTTGTATAGCACTGCTTAAAGCACCGTTTATTGAATGCCGGAAAGATTCCTGCAATACGGGATGGTATAATAAAGTGATGGGTTGTATACTATCGGTAATGGTCTTAACTGTGTCAACCTGTAAACCAAAATTTTTTAAAGCTTTTGAAGCAATGGTTTTTGCCCTGGCTTCAATTTTGGCTGTAAAATCAGAAGGAATAATGATTGCAACTACCGCATCTTTAGCATGCATCCTATCGGAGATCTGTTGTTGATTTTGATCAGGTGTTACCTGTTTCAGATCAAACATGCCTACTTTATCTATAGCTTTTATTAACTGTTTACTGGCCTGGCCATTATCTTTATTACACAATAATAAGGGAACTTTATTTTTATTTAAGATCTCAAAAGTGCTGTTTTGCACAGCTGTAATTACAATGGCTAATACAATAGGCATTACAAACATAAAGATCAAACCCAGTTTATCACGGGTTAAAATTCGAATGTCTTTTAATAAGGCAGCCCAAAGTTTTAGCATTATATATCCCTGAATTTTTTTCCTGTTAAACTAATAAACAAAGCTTCCAGGCCAGCTTCACTATGGTCTGAGAGTAATTGATCCAATGTATCATGCGCTAAAATTTTTCCTTCATCGATTAAAGCAATTTTATCACATAGGTCTTCAGCCTCACTTAATTGATGCGAAGTATAAATGAGGGTAGTACCATTTTTATTTAATTCTTTCAGGTAATTAATTATAGCGTGACGTGTATGTACATCTACACCAACTGTAGGTTCGTCAAGAAATAATAAAGGCGGATTATGTATAACACCAATGGCCAGATTTACCCTGCGTTTCATACCTCCCGAAAACTTTTGTACTGCCTTATTGTGAACTTCGGTAAGGCCAAGCACTTCCAGCAATTCGGTGGTTTTGGTTTTGATCTGTTGTTTATTTAATCCCGACCAGGCACCGAAAAATGAAAGGTTTTCAACGGGGCTTAATTCCTGGTAAAAAGAAAACTCCTGCGGTACAAAACCGAAGAGTTTATTCACTTCTCTTTTATGTTTACTTACTGCATTTCCTAAAAGATGAATACTGCCTTGTTTAAAATTAAGCAGGCCGGTCATACAATTCATCAATGTTGTTTTACCCGCACCATTTGGACCAAATAAGCCAAAGCGTTCACCTGCCGCCACTTCTAAATTAAGATTGCGTAAACAGGGTGTTGATTGTCCTGGATAACTGAACTCCAGGTTTTGAATGTTTACTGCTGCATTGTTCATGTAGGCCATTTTATTTTTGACAATGCTGTAAAAACATCTTTTTCAATGCCGCTTATTTTAATAAGGTAATCTCCCATTATATCATAATCGGCCTGGCTGCCGATCCGGCCCTTATAAATACCTGCAGCCTGTACAGCAGCAGAACGCCATAAATCTCCTGCGATTGTAATTTTTTTTGATAATTCCAGCAATTCCTCAGTGGGAAGATAAGCATATGCTTCCTGTAAAAATGCACCATAAATATACCGAAAGCCACCGCCGCCTGTTCCTATTTCTTCTTGCATACGTACCAATTGTGCAAGGTATAAACCGGCTTTTTCGGGTCCCAGTTTATCTTTCCATGTTTTAATTTTATTGCCTGTATATTTTATTCCTGCTGCGCCTACAATACGCCCCGGAATACGCAACATATCAAAAACATTTCTTTTTATTCCATTTTTGATGGCATTTCGTATCTGTTCATCAGAAACAATGGCCAGCTGCTCTTTGGGATAATACAACTGCCCTTTGGGAGCCAATGCACCTTTGGCAAACCTTACCCGCTCCAGTTCATACCTGCTTAATGTAGTAACATTTTCCATTACAGGATCGCTGATCAGGTAATTATCATCTTCTTTTCCGTAAACGATAATGTTGTGTGCATTAAAATGAAAACGGTATTCTTTTGGAAAATAAGTAAGATAATAAACACCCACCTGGCACCCCACGGGTTGCCCCGCCTGCAAACATTCTTCCAGGTATTTTTCAGCTGACTCTGTGGAACTAAATTTTTTTCTTACAACCGGTATGTCAAAAGATTTACAGGTTCTTTTAAAAATAAGCCCGGGCCTTGTACGGAATGCAATGGCAGGCCCTTTGTTTATTTTCAGAAAAGGAATGTAGATATAAAATAAACCTGAGCCAATACCAAAGGTTAAAGGCTCTGTGAGTATATTAACTCCAACTGCTTTTAATAAATTTGTGGTTACTCCGTTTTCACAATGAGCTGCCTGCAAATGTTTAAATTCCTGATTCATGCACGTTCATTGTTTTAAGTTCATCGGGGGTTACATTAAATGCAAGGGCGTACCGTTGTATTTTTTTTTCATTTAATTTTTTAAAAACAGCGGGTTTCATATGCTGTTTTATTTTCCATTTCCAATACCCGGTATATGCAGCAACAATGCCCAGGTCCATCAGTCTTAATTCCATAAAATATAAAATAGGGCTGGCTTCATTTTGTAATACTTTTTGCCGGGCATTTTCAATTCGTAGTTCAATATCTTTCCAGGCTACTTCAAGGGCGGTTGCTTTTACTTCCCAACCCGTGCTTAACTCAGTAGTATATTTACCTGAATCGTCAACTGCATAACAAATTTCTTTTGTTAATTTATTTAGTGCACCATCATCCTGTGGAATTTCATCTTTTCTCATATTGATGCCGTTAAGAGGCCGAAGTTAGGCAAAGATGGGGTGAAAATAATATGCCTGCATTTTTGGTACTGCATCATTTTAAAAAGATAATCACAGAAAGCCTCGTCCGGACAGGCATCAGGAACACTAAGTTGACGATGAAATTACCTTTGTGTTCTTTGTGGGAAATAAAGGAATTAGTTAAAAAGCATCACTCATCTTTAGCAAACAGTTAAAAGGCTATACATATAAGAGAACCGGGCGCTTTCGGGTACAAGCAAAAATATCTTATCTCCAACCTTTAATTTACCACTATGAAATAATTCATCAACCATCAGGTAAACAGAAGCCGCACCTACATTGCCCACTGTGCTAAGGTTAACGAACCATTTATCGTACATGATACCGTTTCCGTTGGCTATCAATTGATGGTAGATCTTATCCTTGAAAAATTCACTCGACATATGAGGCAAAAAATAATCGATCTCTTCAGATTTAACACCATGCTTGTCTAACACTGCTTTTACCCCATAACCACCGTACAGGACGATGTTTTTGCTTAGCAGTTTTACATCCTGTTTGATACTAAGTATGGATTGTGATATTAACTCCTGAGGGGTATACTCCATATAACTTTTTAAACTGCCATCGGGCTGTTTTTCACTGGCACTGTACATGCAGGATTCCATTTCATTGGCATATGAAAAACCATCCAGCCATTCTACTCTTAAACTTATACCGTTTTTATTGGGCTTGTCAGACATCAGGAATGCTGCAGCGCCGTCAGACAACATCCAGCGAAGGAATTCTTTTTCAAAACTGATATAAGGATTCTCTTCTAACGCCTGCAATTGCTGCGCCTCATCTTCAAATACCCCCGATACAAGCGAAGTAGAAAAACGCTCCGAACCTGTAGCCACGGCCGTATGCACATCGCCGGTTTTAATGGCCAGATAGGCATACTTAAGGGCATGCATACCTGCGCAACAAACACCCGCGGGTGAAATTACTTCGATGGCATTTGTTTCAGGTAACAATCCATGCACCATTATTCCGTGTGCCGGCATCATCTGATCGGGCGTAGAAGTACCACAGGTTAAAAGTTCAATAGTTTTCAGTTTGGCATCATCATTACCAACAACCGCTCGTATAGCTTCTGCAGTGATCTGGGCATTAGTATGTGTTGATTTTCCGCCCTTTGCTAAAGCGTAATACCTGTTTTTAATACCATTGTTTCTTAAAACAATTCGTTTTGACTTGGATGGTTTGTCATTGATATACCCCAAAAACTCTTCCATCTCATCATTGGATACCGGCTCATTAGGTAAATAAGCAGAAGTATTAGTTATATAAACCTCGTTAAAAGACATTATTGTATAAATTAATTTACACCTGAATAATATTGTTTTTGTTTTTTTATACGGCCCGATAAAAAGGGCTTAAAAAATATTGCATCCACTGTTAAAATTATCGGCGCAGCTATAAACAGTGCAATTAAAAGATAATATTTGAATACAACAAGCCAACTTGTTCTTTTTTTTCTTTTAATAATAAATTTGGCCCATAATCCAAACAAACGTTTTGCTTTGGATTCAATAAACATTAAATTATATTTTACTACTACTGCTTTTTGTTGCACCAGTTTTTCCTGGAGTCCTTCCCATTTCCCGGAGTTTAAATGGTCCAGTATTGTTGATCCAAAAACAGCCGTATTGATAATATCTTCATCTGATACACCGGGTTTTGGAAAAAGATTCAAATAACGTTCTTTTTTTCCTTTAAACATCCAGTGAAAAATGGTAACAAAACTAGTAATGTTGTGGTGTTTGTCCACCAGGGCTATGTTGCCAACCAGCCTGGCTTTATTTTCTTTCAAAATTCTTTTAATTACCTCCAATGCACTGATCCACATATTTCTGGCACCAGTGATAGTTATTACAGGGGTATTTTTCAACGCAGTTTTAATTGCCGGTGTATTTAAAATTGAATTGAAAGGGATACTGGGCGAAAGAAACCAGGCCTGATAGCCCATCACAATAAGGTCGTAATTGTTTTCTTTTAATTGAAAGGGCTGTAATTGGCCAGGCAGTTCCAAAACACAATCAGGCATCACCGAAAAAAAACTTTTGCCCTTCCATGGAAAAGGATAAGCCTGTGCAGGCTGTACACAAACTTTTTCTACCTGGTGGCCGGCAGCTGTAAGGGGCTTTGTAAAACAATCAAGGATCTCTCCTAATTGTCCCGATTGGGAATAATAAATGACCAGTATTTTTTTACTCATTAAGTATGTATTAAAAATAGGCAGGTTTTAAAATTGATGATTTTTTACTATAATCAATAATGGCCTGTTGTACAACCTGCGGAAGGCCCTTAAAATTGGTGCGTATCAATTGACTGTCTTTTTCAAGATCACCACGGTAATTGACAATTTTGGGCGCATGCTCCTGGATGATCAGCCGTAAAAACCGAAACTCTGCATTGCCGTTATCTTTTGAAACTGATGTTTCCAGTTTTGAACGACCCGATCTGAACAAACTTAATTTGTCTTTTGCTTTTGTAACCAGTCCCGATTTTTTCATTAATAAAGCGCCTTCATAAGCTTCTTTCTCAATAATTGAAGACCCTTTTACAAGAGCTATTTGTGCATCAACTTCATCAATACCAGTTGATGCCATAGCGGTATAAAATGCCGACTTATCAAAATTGCTTAAAGATGTATTGGGCTGTACTAACCCAAAACAGGTAATACACAAAAGACATAAAAAAAATTGTAAGCGCATGGTACTTTATTCTTAAGCACAAAGATAAAACATATTGAGTGGCTGCTAAATAGTAAAAATATAATTGAATATAATGATCAAATCGTTGTTTTTAGCAGGACATTTGTTCTGTAAATGCCAGGTGCAGGTGAGATTTTGATCCCTATTACAGGCAACCTTATTTGTGCATTTACCGATTATTATTTTGAAAAAATAGCTATGGAACAAGAGATATCGTCTGGTAATAACCCACCCCCCTATGTTGTTGTACCTGGGTTGACAGTTATCAAGAAAGATACAAAAGACACCGAAACCAACCTGCTTGTACAAATAAAACGTGCATTACCGGGCAGTATCGCCAGAAGAATAACAACCCCATTCATCGATCTTCCATTGGATAATAAAACCAATCGTTTTATTAAACGGGTGGCTGATATTTTTTTTGCTGTTGTAGTTATTGTTGGAATTCTTTCCTGGTTCATTCCATTAATGGCTTTATTAATAAAGCTGGATTCCCGCGGACCCGTTTTTTTTCTGCAAAGAAGAAACAAACGCAATGGCGAAGAGTTTACCTGTATAAAATTCCGATCTATGATCGTCAATCCTGATGCAGATATTTTACCTGCTGCAAAATCAGATAAACGGATAACACGTATGGGCAGGTTTATGCGTGAGAAATATATCGATGAGCTACCACAATTTTTTAATATTTTATGGGGCGATATGTCTGTTATTGGCCCACGGCCTCATATGCTCAGTGATAATTTGAAATACGAGGAATTGGTAGATGCTTATGATTTTCGCCATAAAGCAAAACCAGGCATAACCGGGTTGGCACAGGTTATGGGTTATGTGGGCGTTACAGATGATGTAAGTGAAATGAAAGACCGTGTTAATATGGATATTTTTTATTTACGCCATTGGTCTGTAAGGATGGATATAGTTATTTTGTTTCGCACAATAACCCTTGCAATGGGTTTTTGAAACAGGTTATTACTTTTATTCGCGGCTATAATTTGCGTACTTGCAGTTTGCTGTAAAACTATTTTCACCGAATGAAAAATAAACAACCTGCTTTGGTGATCCTTACTCCGGGTTTTCCCAAAGATGAAAACGATAGCACCTGCCTGCCGGCACAACAATTATTTGTCAGGTTGTTAAAAGAAAAATTTCCTTTACTTAATATTATTGTGCTCACTTTTCAATACCCTGATGCTGCTGTTGAATACAACTGGCACGATTGCCGCGTGATATCCCTTGGAGGTAAAGGCAAAGGAAAATTATTTCGTTTATTGTTATGGTATAAAGCCTGGAAAAAGCTGCAACAACTTTCAAAAAGTAGCACGATAAAAGGTTTGCTAAGTTTTTGGTGCGGCGAATGTGCTTTGGTTGGCAAGCGCTTTGGAAAAAAATACAATATTCAACACCTGTGCTGGATACTGGGCCAGGATGCCAAAAAAG
>JAYVUE010000066.1:0-4458 GCA_043788195.1 Chitinophagaceae bacterium | reverse complement strand
ATCGGCGGTTCACTTGTGTCTACCAGATCTACCGGACTGTGTCCGGATTTATGTTATCGAAATCCCATGTTACAAATGTTCAATTTTTAATAATCCCTGCTCGTTATTATAATAATCGATCGTACTGCTATATTTATAATGCCGCAGGCGGGGAACTTAAAACCGAAATGTCATTCCAAAACGCAATGTCATGTTGAGCTTGGCGAAGCACTTACGAAGCACAAACACACATGTAATTGAAACAACAAAGCAATATTTTTTGTACCCAGCTTTAGTATTTCTATTTTACTTCATTGGCAGCCTGTCCCGATTTTTACCGGGATCGCAAACTTGTACGATATGACTTTATTGGCACTGAGCGGAGTTGAAGTGTTATTGAATCGGAGATTGTGGAGGAGTGGTTCGTGAGCCACGAACCAAGGCGGGGGCTTAACAGCTTTACTATGACTCCTAAAAAATGGATAGAATCCACCAATGCCATTGGCATCATATCCAAATCAGGCAGGTATGGAGGAACTTTTGCTCATAAAGACATTGCATTTGAATTTGCTTCATGGGTATCCCGCCCACAATCTTAAACATAAAATATTGAATCTTAATTCTTTCTGTAAACAAACTGTCTTATAGTTACAGGTATTTTTTATACTATTAGTAAAAGTATAATCTTGATTAGGTACTTTTTTATATTATTATCCGTTTAATATGTGCAATACAGTTTTTGATGTATTGTTTTTTTAACCCTAATCTAAAACCTATGAAAAAATTATTGTTTTTTTTGATAATACTCACCACCATGTCAGTATTATTAAGCGGTTGTGCCGCAAGCCGTAAGTCTGGTTGTCCTGCAACTGAAAATATAATTCATTAACAGGAAAAATTTAATAACCCGCTGGTCTTCAATTCAGCTAACACAGTACTTATTTCTATCAAACAGTTAGTCCATCGTTGTGGTGTTAGTGCCGCAGGCAAAGCAGCATTGGTGTAAACAACAACGGCGATACTTAACACCTGAACTTATCATTCAAGTCTATTCTTATCAGGGTTTTGTGCTGTAAAAAAGATGGTAAGTAATTCAGCAGTTTACGGATACTTCATAATACAGCATATTATGTTTGGTAATCAATATTTTTCTAATTGCTGTTTCGGGTGCTGATGTTTATGTAGGTGTTAATAGAAATTCTCCTGCTTCATCTGCGTTAATTTTTAAAAACGGAATCGCAACAGATCTGTCTAGTGGATTTTCTACAAGTTTTATTGGTGTAGTTGCAATAAATGGAACAGATGTTTATGTAGCCGGCCGCCAATTATTTACTACTTCAACTTTTTGGAAAAATGGTGTGGTAACAAATTTGCCATCTTCGGCAAGTGGTACTGAAACAGCTGCATATTCAATTTCCATTTCCAATAATAATATTTATGTATCCGGCTTTGAAAAGACGCCCGTTGCTTGAGGTAATATAGAAGTGGCAAAATACTGGAAGAATGGAGTGGCTGTCAATCTTACCAATGGTACTTACCACGCCAATGGAGATGCTATAAAGGTTTTTGGTGATGATATATATGTTGCCGGCTATGAAGAAAATGCAGCAGGCAACGGCATTGCAAAATACTGGAAAAATGGCACCGCAGTAAATTTGACATCCGGAGTAAATGATGCGGGTGCATATTCAATTGTGATCAAATAAATAACAGTTAGTCTTTGTTGGTCTTCGCTAATATCTTCTCCACCTTGATTTGTAGCCAAACGAACCAATTTCAAAACCTAAATAGTCTCCTTAAGTAAATCTTTTTAAAATTATAAATTCAAATGATTTGGTTCGTGGATACATGATCCCTGGCTAAGTTCATTGATGTATCAGGTATTCAGGATACAAACATTTTAAAAATAAATAAGTTTATATTCGTTAAAAGTATTTTTATCATTCAATTAATAATTTAACTCAGTATGCATAAAACCGGGCAACTGATCCTGCAATTGTTTTCTGTTCGTAACCAGTTTGGTAAAAACTATACTGCCCAAAAGTTAAAGTTGCTGCAATCCATAGGTAAATGTACGGTTAGCAATAAAAAGGAATTGCAAAACTATTATGATATTTTACTTTTCCTCATTGCCTATCCCGATAACGCTACAATTTACCGAAGTGCAAATGAGCAGTTAAAGCAATTGAACTTACATATTCAACAACATGAAAAAATAAAGGAAAGTTTGTATAATTCTGGTATCAATGCTACTTCACTTTGTTGTTCTTTTAGTTTTGATATCGTAAAATGGATAAGGTGTAACCACCGCAATGAAATAAGGTTTGATTCATTGGCTGCCGACGATGGTACCCTGCAATCCATTCTTTCTGTGGTAATGCCAAAAGTGGAATCAGAGATCTTACAGGATGCCAACAGTAACTGGAAAGCATGGTTGAAAAGATCAATGACCAAAGGAGAGGAGTTACTGGACAGGCTGATCGCAGTTTTTAATGAATCTGATCTAAGGCCCGAGGTACGTGATGAACTATGGGCCGCAATGGGTTTATTTGTAGAAATTGATCTTCTCCGCCACCACTGCCTGCCCGAAACATTAATTACACGGTACTATCACCGTTCATTAATTAAATCAGATCTCAAAAACCAACCTAAATCAAAACCGGTAAAAGTAAATATCAATGAAAGTGAAGCTGAACATATCATTGAATGCGGCAGGATGATACTGGTTCGTCACCTTCGTGAAATTGACCCTGTAAGTTTTACTGCTCCACATTTAGTTTCTTATTATCGGTTGCCCCGTGGTATTAGTATTGCCTTGATGGGAATGGTGTCCGTTCGTCGACACCCCATTGACAGCTATATGGGCTACGTGGTTTTTAAAAATGGATTGCCGGTAGGGTATGCAGGATCCTGGATCTTATTTGACAGCGCCCGCATTGGCCTCAACGTTTTTCCGTCTTACCGTGGCGGTGAATCGCAATATATTTTTGACCAGGTATTGCAACTGCACAAAAAAATTTACCACCTAAACCGTTTCAGTGTAGACCCTTACCAGCTGGGAAAAGAAAACAGTGATGGGATCCACTCCGGGTCATTTTGGGTGTATCACCGTTCGGGTTTTCGCCCGGTTAAAAAAGAACAGCAACATATCGCTGAGGCTGAAACGCTGAAAAAAAGAGCAAATAAAAAATACCGGAGCCCGGCTGCGGTGTTAAAAAAACTGGCTGATTCAAGAATGGAACTGGTATTAAATAAGAAAGCTGTAAGATTTGATGCTAACGACCTGAGCCTGGCTTATGCCGGGATATTGAAAACACAATACAAAAATAAAAGGCAACCTGCTGAAAAACGTACATTGATCAGGCTGGCAAAGCTGCTTCAGGTAAAAAATTTCCACGAAGAGAATATGCAATTCATTTTACAAAACTGGTGCATTCTTTTGATCAGTAATGAACAACAATGGATACACAACAGTCGGTTAAAAAAAGAACTGAAAAAATTGTTTACAATAAAAGCTTCCGGTGCAGAGGAAGATTATATTGCCGGGTTGCAGCAGGCAGGGGAGTTGAGAAAATTGATGATCAATATTTCAGGAGATGGATAACCCCGATAATACATTTCAACGGGTTTGTTGCTATATTTTAATCAGTGAAAAAATAAATCATGGTATTGCTGCAATAAATCAATTTTATTAACAAAATTTACTTCATCTTTTTTGTATGTTTACAATTAAAAATAAATCAATGAATAAATTAAAACTAACGGGTGTTTTTTTGTTCTTCACTTTTGCAACAATGGCACAACCACGCCTGCCCAAAGATTATTACTGGACAAAATTGGATAATGGGCTTGAGATCGTGGTGATTGAAAACCACAAAGTTCCATTAGCCACCATTGAAATTGCAGTAAAGAATGGTGCATATACCGAAGGGCCAGAATACAGTGGCCTTAGCCATTTATTTGAGCATATGTTCTTTAAAGCAAATATTGATTACCCCGACCAGGAAAAATTTATTAAACGTACACAGGAATTAGGTGCTATCTGGAATGGCACTACAGGCGATGAAAGGGTAAACTACTATTTTACTTTTGATAAAGACAGCCTGCAGGCCGGACTTAAATTTATGAATGCTGCAATACGGTTTCCGATTTACCGCACAGAAGATATGAAGAAAGAAAGGCCTGTGGTAGATGGTGAATTTCAACGCGGAGAAAGCGATCCCCAAAACCAATTATGGATGGCGGTTAACAAAAAATTATGGGGCGATCTGTTTACCAGAAAAAATGCCATAGGTGAACATGAGATCATCAATACAGCCACGCCTGAAAAAATGATGATCATAAAAGGTAAATATTATCATCCCAATAATTCACTGTTGGTAATATGCGGCGATGTAGATCATGAAAAAGCCATAGCCTTTGCAAAAAATATTTATGGCAGCTGGCCCAGCAGCGGTTTTGATCCACACCAAAAATATC
>JAYVUE010000065.1:0-3989 GCA_043788195.1 Chitinophagaceae bacterium | reverse complement strand
GCTAATACTTATATTTCAAAATTCAGCAGTAATGGAAATTTTGTTTGGGCTAAACAGATCCGTCAATTTAGCCCGGGACTTAATTTCGGAGGCTTCCTGGCAGTAGATGCTGCTGGTTCAATTTATTATACCAGTACTTTAGTTGGTATAGTGGATGCAGATCCGGGTATTGGTTTCTTCCCATTAGGCACCCTAACATCGCTCGGTGAAAGCTTCATTACAAAATTAAATGTTGCAGGCAATTTTGTATGGGCCAAACGTTTGGCAGGTGGTAATAACGGAATACTAAGTTTACATAAAGATCCGGCCGGCAATATCTATTCAACCGGTCTTTTTAATACCACCACTGATTTCGATCCCGGTGCAGGTACATTTAACCTTACTTCAAATGGACTGCCTGATATTTTTATTTTGAAATTAGACAATAATGGTAATTTTCAGTGGGCAAAACAAATGGGGGGACCTTTATTTGAATTGGGACAATCGATCACTACTGATGCCATGGGTAATATTTATTGCACAGGTAATTTTTCAGGAACAGCTGACTTTGATCCCGGACCTGGCGTTTTCAATATGACCGCCAGCGGGGTTACAGATGCATTCATTGCAAAATTTGATAATAGCGGAAATTTTTCATGGGCAAAACAATTAGGAGGTAACACTAATACAGAAGGCAATGCGATATTGATTGATACAAGTAATAGTTTACAGGTGGCTGGAAATTTTACCGGGATCACAGACCTTGACCCAGGACCCGGCGTTGTAAATTTTACTTCAGCAGGTAATTTTGATATGTATGTATTGAACCTTGACAATTCAGGAAATTTCATTGGGGCCAAACAAATTGGTAGCACAGGGGCCGATAGAGTAAGTAAATCAGCTATTGATACCATGGGCAATATTTATTTTACCGGAACCTTTAGTGCAACAACAGATTTTGATCCGGGCCCGGGTATGTTTAACCTTACTTCAAATGGAGGAACAGATATCTTTTTGCTAAAACTAAAACCAACAGGCGAATTCATATGGGCCAGGCAAATCGGTAGTACCGCTGATGATATTGGCTATGCTGTAACTGCTGATAATAACGGATTCATATACGGAGCCGGTGGGTTTCAGGCTACAGCAGATTTTGACCCCACAGTAAATGTATTTAATTTGAGTGCCGTCGATTCATCCGATATATATGTATTCAAATGGTTCAATTGCTTTACCGCTACCTATGATACGATCAATGCTTCCACCTGTGGCAACTATATATTGAACGGACAAACCTATACCACAAGTGGAACATATACACAAATACTCGTCAACAGTGCCGGATGTGACAGCATACTCACACTGAATCTGATCATCAATTCCAGGATCTATACGACGGTGAATGCATCTATTTGCGAGGGCCAATCATACTATGCAGGAGGCAGTTTGCAAACAGTTTCAGGAACTTATATGGACACTCTACGCACTACTTCCGGATGTGATTCGGTGATCACTACAAACTTATTGGTAAAACCTGGTCCCAAACCTAACCTGGGTTCTGATTTGCGCTTATGCCAGGGTGATTCGGCACAGATCACACCCGGTATTTTCATCAGTTATCTCTGGCAAGATAATAGTACACAACCTCAGTATACAGTTAAAAATATTGGTCAATATTGGGTCACAGTAACAGATGGCACCAATAATTGTAAAGCCACAGATACTTTAAACATAGTTGCGATTGATACATTGCCGGTGAACTTTTTACCGGCCAACCAGTCATTGTGCTATGGAAATATATTTACAATTTCTGTCCCGGGTTATAATAGTTATTTATGGAGTACCGGATCGATATCAAATACTGTTACGTTCAATAACTTTGGCACATATTATCTTACTGTAAAAGATCTGAATAACTGCATTGGTAAAGATTCAATAACGCTTTTTCGTAAAGATTGTATTTTCATTGGTATTCCAAATGCGTTTACACCTAATGGAGATACAAAGAATGATATTTTTAAACCTACTATTTACCAGGCTGTTCAAAAATTCAGTTTTATTATTTTTAACCGTTATGGGGATAAGATATTTGAAACAAAAAATTATGGAATCGGATGGAATGGTACTTACAAAGGAAAAGATCAGCCCATCGGTTCCTATGTTTACCGTATAAAGTTTACCAATATTTTTGGCTGGGAATCTGAAAATAACGGAACGGTTTTATTGCTCAGGTAGAATATCAATTTTTATTATTCAGTTTATTTCTTAATGGTCTTTTTTGCCAGAAAGCATATCCAATTCCTAATTCCCGATTCCTACTACCAAATTCCCATTTCTCCCTTATCTTTGCCGCCTAAAATTAAATCCATTGACTACTAAGTTTTCCAAAGAAACTTATTTATACTGGTATGAACTGATGTTGCTGCTACGTCGCTTTGAAGAAAAAGTGGGGCAGTTATATGGTATGCAAAAGATTCGTGGCTTTTGTCATTTATATATCGGCCAGGAAGCTGTTGCGGCAGGATGCATGACCTCCACCAATGCCGATGATAAATTTATTACAGCTTATCGTGATCATGCAATGGCAATTGCAAAGGGAATTACGCCTAAATCCTGTATGGCCGAATTATTTGGTAAAGCAACGGGATGTAGTAAGGGGAAAGGCGGCAGTATGCACTTCTTTGGTCTTAAAGAAAATTTTTTTGGCGGCCACGGCATTGTTGGTGCACAAATAGGAACAGGGGCCGGACTTGCCTTTGCTGAAAAATACCGGGGTACACAAAATGTAGTGATCTGTTTCTTTGGTGATGGCGCTGCAAGGCAGGGGATGTTGCACGAGACATTTAATATGGCCATGTTATGGGACCTACCCATTGTATTTATTTGTGAAAATAATAATTATGCCATGGGTACTTCAGTGGCCCGAACCAGTAAAGTGCTGGATATTTATAAACTGGCAGATGCCTATGATATGCCCGGTGACAGTGTGGATGGCATGAGTCCTGAAGACGTGCATAATGGTGTATTGAGGGCGGTTAACAGGGCCAGGGAAAAAGGAGGTCCTACTTTACTGGAAATAAAAACATACCGTTACAAAGGGCATAGTATGAGCGACCCCCAGAAATACCGGAGTAAGGATGAGGTGGAAGAATACAAAGAAAGAGACCCGATCGATCATGTGGCAAAAGTTTTAAAAGAACAATATGAAGTAGATGAAACTGCTTTTGAGAACATCAGCAACAGGGTAAAAAAAGAAATAGAAGAAGCAGTAGCTTTTGCTGAAGAAAGCCCCTGGCCGGATGAAAATGAATTGTTGAAAGATGTATATGTTCAGGAAAATTATCCGTTCATTGTAGATTAATTTATAAAATAATTATACGATCTCCCTTAAGGCTGATCCATAATCATTAATTCTTAATTATTAATTCTTAATTATTAAAATGGCAGAGAATCAAGTAAAAACAGCAACTACACAATCACCTGATGTAATTGAAAGAGCAAAAGGGTTTTGGGCAAAATACAGTAAACCCGTTATTATCGGAGGGTCCGTGGTGATCCTGTTGGTTGGTGGTTATTTGGGTTATAAATATTTATACAAATTACCCAATGAAAATAAAGCAAGTGAATTAATATTTCCGGCAGAGAAATTATTTGGAAAAATGGCCACTACATCAAGCTATAACAAAGACACGATGAATCTTGTATTGAATGGGGGCAATCTTGAAGGAACAACAGTTACCGGGTTATTGAAGATCATCAGTTCTTACTCCGGTACACCTGCCGGTAACAGGGCAAGATATATGGTAGGTGCCTGCTATTTGCAATTGAAAGAATTTGATAAGGCGATCAAACAACTAAAAGAATTTGATGGCAATGATGCCAACCAGGTACAAAGCAAATGTTATATTTTATTAGGCCATGCTTACGCCGAATTAAAGAAAACTGAAGATGCATTAAGTTACTATAAAAAAGCTGCTACAACTGATTCAAAAGATGAGGGTATGTCTGTT
>JAYVUE010000064.1:0-2602 GCA_043788195.1 Chitinophagaceae bacterium | reverse complement strand
TTAAAAATAATTTGAACCTGTAGGTTTTTTATTTTACAAGTTGCAGGAAATTAAAGATTAAAAACCCTGATTTTTTTGATTGCCAGGGGCAATTTTCTTTAATCCTTTTGCCTCCTCAAGTGCTCCTTTTCTTTTGGCTAATTCCTCGGTCAATTTTGTTTGATTTTTATTATTCTCTTCTATATCGTTCTGCACTTTTTTAAGTTTATCCTGAAGGCTATTTCCTTCTTTCTGCAATTTGCGGTATTCATTATCTGCATCTTTTACCGCCTGTTCTTTTACTTTTATATCCTGTTCCAAACTTAGTTCGCCGGTATTGTCACTTATTGCAGATAGCAGGCCGAAAGCGCCTGCAGAAGCTACTGCTGCATCAAAAGTAGCTCCATTCGTTTCGGGAGTTCCTGGTTCAATCCCTGGTTCTGTAAAAAACAGGGTGATGTTGGATGCGTCTTTTTCTTTTTTGCTTTTTCTTTCTACTTTTACATAAGCATCCACTGATTTATCGCTTACTTTTGGAATGTTTACATTTTTAAACTGTATAAATCCCTTACGTTCTTTTCCGGATACCCCTATTCCTTTAAATTTCTTTTTGATAGCTTCTTCTGCAACATCGGCTGGATAAGGAACTTCAATTTTATAACAAGGCACCTGGAGCTTACCATATTCAGTTATTCCCTTTGTTGGTGTTGGTTGGGCAAACAAACTAACAGAAAAGAAAAACAGACAACAAAAAACAAATTGACTTTTTTTCATATGATCATTATTTAAATAAAATTTAAAAAATTAGTAAGCTTAAAATTAAAGAAATCTAACCAATTAATCTACGCTGAATGATATAATACCTGCCCAAGCAAAGTAGTGACTACCTTATCATTTACCGGCGTTTTTATAGCTTCACAATATTAAGAATCATTGCTGCGGATTGTTTTTAACACTTCACTCAATAAAGAAAAGATGGTTTCATCATTACTTATTTCTAAAGAAATGATTACAGCGATTACTATTTCAAAAAATATTAAAATTCGGTGATTGAAGATCACCGAATGAATGTTGCTAAATAAAATTTAATGACGGAGTTTATGTTTTTATCATGCCTTTGACCATGCCTGCAATCGCCATTAAAGCACCACCACCAACTCCACCTCCGGCAATACTGCTGATGATACTGCCAATATTTAAATTGCCGGCTGCTGCGCCAGCACCGCCCATTCCAAGCAGCCCTAAAAGTTGTCCGCCAATTGCGCCGCCAACAATACCGGCAATTGAATTTAAAAGGGGGCTCATAGCTAATTTAGGGGCCAGTTTACCTACAATATTACCGCCGATAGCACCGGATGCCAGTTGAATAATTAAAGGAAGAATGTCCATATGAATTTCATTTAAAGGTTTAAAAAAATGGTTAAAAAATATTACCAACACAATAATGCTTCATCAACTCTAAAAGATATATTACACACTATACCAAATGTGGTGATCAAACCATCCTTTACATGTGCTTTGATATCTTTTACATACACAGAATCAATGTTACGCACAGTTTTAGATACTTCGGCTACTGCCTTACGGATGGCATCATCAATTCCGATTTTTGATGATGCGATTACCTCGATTACTTTTACTATGGGCATAAAAATTAATTTTTAAAATGAATGAAAATAAATAGGGTACAGATTTACCGGTACAATTTTTTTATTTTTTTCTTATACTTACGGCTATTCTTCTGTCTTTGGCTTTTTCGCTATCAGGTGCATCTGCAGCTGCCTTTGCAAACCGGGCACCATACCCTTCTCCACCTTCTATTTGACCTGCAGCAGACCCCGCAGTTTTTAAAGCAGCCACCACGGCATCTGCCCTGTCCTGGCTGAGTTTTTTATTTGCAGCAGCATCACCGGTTACATCCGTATAGCCACCAATTTTAATAGCTACTTTTGAATAGGCTTTTAATATTGCAGCAATATTGTTTACCTGTGCCTGGCTTTCTGCTGTAATTTTTGCACTACCGGTTTCAAAATTCAGGTTATCAAAATCAAACCAAACCTCTTTGCCTGCAACGGCATTTGCATTGTTTAAAAAATTAACCAGTTGGTCTTCGATACCTCCTTTATAAGCATCTAACTCACTGCCATCCGGTAGTTTTACTTTCAATGATTCTTTAACAGGTGCTGCAATCACTTCCGGCGCAACAGGTGCTACCACAGCAGAATCGGTCACCACCGGTGCCTCCACCTCCCTGTTACAACCTTTCATAAAATACCATAAAAATGCCAACGCCAGTAATACGAATAACAATGGCAATAGCCAATTGGTGCCTTTAGTTGCTGCTTCCTGGTTGACTGCTTTGTGAACGGTATCAGTAACATTTTGTACACCGCCATTAAAAATGCCTGAAAGATTAAGGCCTGCTGGCAATGCATCATTTATTTGAGATTTTTGCCCGGAAAGCCAACTTAATATTCCACTGCCGGATAAATTATTACTAATGGACTGTTTACCAATAAAACCCAATGCGATGGGTGCAATGGCGCTTAATATAGAACTGGTGGTTGATGGTTTTACGCCTGCAAAACCTGAAAGCAGGCTTGTTAAACCTCCAACCTTATTT
>JAYVUE010000063.1:0-5184 GCA_043788195.1 Chitinophagaceae bacterium | reverse complement strand
GCTTTTGCTTACCTCGGCGAAAAAGTAATTATTGGTGATGGTGCAAAGATCTATCCCAATGTTTTTTTAGGTGATAATGTAACGGTCGGAGAAAATACTATTATTTATCCCGGTGTAAAAATTTTACATGATTGTAACATTGGAAAAAATGTAACCATACATGCTGGCACAGTTGTTGGCAGTGATGGATTTGGATTTGCACCTCAGGTAGACGGGAACCTGAAAAAAGTACCGCAAATTGGTAATGTAATGATCGAAGATAATGTAGAGATAGGAGCTAATACAACAATTGACCGGGCTACAATTGGTTCTACAATTATTAAAAGCGGAGCCAAGATCGATAACCTGGTGCAAATTGCCCACAATGTAGAAGTTGGGCATAGTACAGTAATTGCTGCACAGGCGGGTGTAAGTGGCAGTACAAAAATTGGCGATGGTGTAGTCATTGGCGGACAGGCAGGGTTGGCTGGTCACCTCAGTATTGCAAATCATATGAAAATTAACGGACAAAGCGGTGTAAACCGTTCCTTCAAAACAGAAGGTCTTGTAATAACCGGAACTAATGCCTACGAATACACAAAAGCCATGAGAAGTATGGCAATAGCCCGAAACCTTCCTGAACTGGAGAAAAGAGTTTGGGAGCTGGAAAAATTAATTAAAGAATTAACCGGTAAAATATAATATCACTTAAATCCTTTACCAACCATAAAATATAATTTTGAAGGTCATTAAATTTCTTGTAGTACTCATCTCGTTTTCATTTTTTTGTGCCGAAACAAAAGCACAGTCTTTTACACTATCCGGCACAATACAGGATGAGCATACGAATGAACCAATTGGATTTGCATCTGTTTATTTTACAAAATCTGTTATTGGAAAAACCTCGGATAGTGCAGGAAATTTTACATTTCAATTCAATAACCGGATCAATGATACGTTGGTGATCAGTTATATTGGATATGAATTATATAAAATTTCAACTGCTGCTTTTACCAATAATAAACCCCTTACTATTCTGTTAACCAGGGGAGGGCTTCATAATACAGTGGTTGTAAAAATGTCGTTCAATAAAGGCCTGTACCTGTGGAAAAAGATAATGAGTAAAAAGAAACAATATAACCGATACAACCTTACTAATTTCGGATATGAAGCTTATAACAAACTGGAATTAGACCTTAAAAATTTCAGATCAAATGTACTTCTCAAAGGACTCCTCTTTAAAGCCTTTCCTTTTATCCTGAAAAACGTAGACAGTACTACTGAAAAAGAACCCATTTTACCCGCCTACCTTACTGAAACTATCAGTAATTACGCCTATCAGAAAAATCCGAAAAAAACTTTTGAAGGGCAATTAGCCACTAATATAAAGGGCATTGAATATGATAACGTGAGCCGATTCACCGGAACCATTGAACAGAATGTAAATGTGTACAATAACTTTATTAACATAATTAATAAGGACTTCATCAGCCCTTTCCATGATAATGCAGATGCGTTTTACAATTTTTCGGTACCAGATACACAGGTAGTGAACGGAAATAAAATATTCCATTTTGTTTTCAGCTCAAAACATCCCGGACAAAATACTTTTGAAGGGGATGCCTGGGTAACAGCAAAAACTTTTCATATTCAAAAGATCACACTGTATCTTGGCAAGGATGCCAATATCAATTTCATTGATAGGATCAGCGTATTCCAGGAATTTGAACCCATCAACGATTCTCTTTATTTTTTAACCCGTGATAAATTCTTTGCTGATTTCAGGATAGCAGGTAAAAAAACTTTAACCTTTATCGGCAGAAAGACTACCACTTATAAAAATGTTATTATTAACAGCGATTCGATCACGAATTTTTTTAAAGGACAAAAGGAATCTGTAGTTATACAAATAGACAAGTCTGCACCAAAAAAAACGGATGCGGAATGGGATCTGTTGCGGCATGATACTTTATCAGTTAATGAAAAAGCGATCTATGCAACTGTAGATAAGCTACTGGCCATGCCAAAATTTAAAAGGCTTGAACACACGTTAAAATTTGTATTTACCGGTTATAAGGATATCGGCAAGTTCGAAATAGGCCCCTGGTTCAACTGGGTGAGTACCGATTCCTTACAGGGCGCCCGTTTCAGATTTGACCTGGGAACAAACAAACACTTTAACAAGAATATCTATCTGCACGGTTACCTGGCCTATGGTTTACGCGATAAAAAACTAAAAGGCCTGTTAGAAGCTTACTGGATATTGAAAAGAGAACCCCGGCGTATCAGCCTGCATCTTTCTTACAGCAGTGATATAGATAATGGTATAAGTCAATTAGGTGAAGTAAGCCAGGATAATATTTTTTCCATTGCCATCCGTAAAAGTAATACGAACAGAAAATTCATTGATGTGAAAGACCTTCGCTTTGAAGTATTTAATGACCTGGGCAAAGGTTTTTCAACGGAATGGTTCGTATCACACAGGCAAAATAATCCTTTGGCCAACCTTCCTTTTAAAAATAATTTCCCGGTCAGCAGTGGCACCCCGCTCACTAATTTTGAGGTAGCCGTAAAACTCCGTTGGGCTTATCTGGAACGTTTTTTTGAAACAACATTTAACAGGTTTTCATTGGGTACAAAATATCCTGTTGTAGAATTATTAGTAGCAGAGGGTATTCCCGGCGTTTTTAAAAGTGCCTACAGTTATACTAAAGTACATGCCTTAATTAAGGATAAGATAAGGGTTGGCACCTGGGGTACTGTATCTTATAAAGCCTATGCAGGTAAGGTATTTGGCACATTACCCTATGCATTTTTAGAAAATCACCCGGGTAATGATATGTATTATTATAATGACAATTCATTTAATCTCATGACCCGTTTTGAATACCTCAGTGATCAGTTCGCAGGGGTTAACCTGGAACATAATTTTGGGTCTGGGCTATTTCGTTTTATTCCCATCACCCGTAAATTAAAATGGCGGCAATTCTGGAATGTTAAAACCGTTTTGGGATCGCTTAGTGCAAAAAACAGTACCCTCAATAATGCAAGCAACACATTTAAAACTTTAAATGGCAAAACTTATATGGAGCTTGGTACAGGGATCGATAATATATTCAAATTTTTGCGATTCGATTTTGTTTACAGGGTATATCCAACACCATTACCTTCAGACAGATTATCCAGGTTTGGATTCTTTGGAAGTTTCCAATTACAATTTTAAGGTGACCATCGGGTCTTATATTATTTGTATGTGGATCTGCACTTCAAATCGCAGTTTCTTTAAGTTTTTTGCTGTTGGGCTATCAATTTGAAAAACCTGTCATTTTACACGTTAAATGGGCCAGCAACAGTTAACGGGTAGCAATCGTATTTGAAATACAGCCCTTAGTACCACAGGCCATATATTTTAAATATCTTTGCCAACAAAATTCAGCTTAACGCATGGATAAAAAATTTAATTCCGATAAACAGCATACAATTGGTAAAGCTGTTAGTATATCAGGAACGGGGCTACATACAGGCGTATTTGTAGATATGATCCTAAAGCCTGCTAATCCAGGGTTCGGATTTCAATTTCAACGTACCGACCTGGAAGGGATGCCTGTAATTAAAGCTGATTGCGATCTGGTTACTGATACATCAAGAGGAACAACTCTTGAACAGGGAATAATGAAAGTATGTACTGTTGAGCATATATTGGCAGCCCTGGTAGGAATGGGTATTGATAATTGTTTAATTGAAATTAATGGTCCGGAAATACCTATCATCGATGGAAGCAGTGAACCCTTTGTAATAATTATTGAAGAAGCAGGTGTAATTGAACAGGATGCCACTAAAGTATGGTATACAATAGATGCCAATATATCTTTGTATGATGATGTAAAAAGAGTTGAAATGACGGCTTTACCCTCGGCCAATTATCAGATCACTACATTAATTGATTTCAACAGCCAGGTGTTGGGTACACAACATGCAGGTTTAAAATCAATGAATGATTTCCGAAACGAAATTGCCCCCTGCCGCACATTTTGTTTTTTGCATGAGCTGGAAATGTTATTGGATAATAACCTGGTAAAGGGGGGTGATATTAATAATGCCATTGTAGTAGTTGATAAACCGGTTACTGATGAAGAAATGACCAGGCTGGCAAAAGCTTTTCGCCGCGAAAAAATGGAAGTTAAAAGCGAAGGATATTTAAATAACCTGGAATTACGTTTTCCTAATGAACCAGCCCGGCATAAATTATTAGATGTGGTGGGTGACCTTGCTTTAATAGGGTACCCGATTAAAGCCCATATCATTGCCAACCGTCCGGGCCACAGCAATAATGTTGAATTTGCAAAAAAGATCAAACAGTATATTAAAAAAAACAAGCACACTAAAAATATACCTGTTTATGATCCCAATCAACCACCGATTTTTACCCTGCAGCAAATAGAAAACACCTTACCTCACCGCTATCCATTTTTATTAGTTGATAAAATAATTGAGCTTACAGATACAACCATTGTGGGTGTAAAAAATGTAACTTTTAATGAATATTTTTTCCAGGGTCATTTCCCGTCAAACCCTATAATGCCCGGTGTATTGCAAATTGAGGCACTTGCTCAAACAGGCGGAATCCTTTGTATAAATGCAATGCCAAAAGGAGATTATGATACTTATTTTTTAAAAATTGATAATTGTAAGTTCAAACAAAAAGTGGTACCCGGAGATACGATGCTGCTAAAGATGGAACTGACCGAACCCATACGGCGTGGAATTTGTGTAATGAAAGGAATAGTATATGTAGGCAATAAACTTTGCGCTGAAGCTGATCTTACAGCTCAATGTGTTAAGAAAACATAATTATGAATATATTAGCTAAAAATTTGCAGTTCGCTAATTTACTAACCCGTTGATTAAATGATTCATCCGCATACATACATACATCCTAATGCAAACCTTGCTACTAATGTAAAAATTGATCCCTTCAGTGTAATCCATCAGAATGTAGAAATTGGTGATGGCACCTGGATTGGCAGTAATGTTACCATTATGGAAGGGGCAAGGATAGGTAAGAACTGCCGTATTTTTCCCGGTGCAGTTATAGCCGCCATACCTCAGGATTTAAAGTTTGAAGGAGAAGATACAACCGTAGAAATCGGCGATAATACAACCATTCGTGAGTTTGTAACCATCAACAGGGGCAGCAAAGATCGC
>JAYVUE010000062.1:0-42181 GCA_043788195.1 Chitinophagaceae bacterium | reverse complement strand
CAAATAACACAATATCTTTTTCTGCAAGTTCCCTGATCATTTTTTTATAAGATACTTTTTTGCCTTCGGCGTTGTAAAGAAGATACGCTGGTTTGGATTGAGCAAATAAGGTTACTGTTATAAAAACCAGCAACGAGGTTAACAGGTATTTTTTCATAACTAAAACTTGAACACGAAAGGTAAACAGAACTACCGGTAAACCCGGGGAATGCAGTATGGTTTTAATAAAAGAAAGAAAATTTTGATCCATGGATCTTTACAAATAAATAACGGGCACCTTCTGGCCCGTTATTTATTAAAATGTATATATAGATTATCAGCAGGGGATAAGATAGTGATATAGCGTGTTCTTGTATTAAGCGCTTACGGCATGACTGTAAAAATCCTCTTCATTTTCACCAAATATATTTCCCTCAACCAGGTATTCTCTGCCGGCTTTTAAATAACGCTTGCCTGTATTATACATCCTGGAAAAGGTTTTATTGGCTCTCATAAAATAATTAACCGCCGAAGCGGCTTGTGTTTTTCCGAAGACGCTGTTTATTGTGTTTTTCTTTTTCATAACAATCTTTTTCAGTTATGTATCAGCAAAGAAAAACCGTGCCAAACTTTTATTGACCCCGGCCCAACACTCAGAATACCCGCTTGACGGGTGTTTCCATAAATGTTAAAGAATTAAAAAAAGGAGAAGGTTTCACGCCCGTCCTACGGGTGTTTAGCCAGGCGGGCAGGCTACGCAGGGGTGCAGAGAATGTAAAGAGAAAAGCTCTGCGCCCCCTGCTGTTCTGCTTCATGTGCGTGAACCGAACCCCAGGAGTAACAAATAAAAGAAAGTTTAGCACAAGCCATCAAAAACTGTAATTCTGCCGATTGTAAATCCATTGCTGAAGCAAGGGCAAGGGACCTGGAAAAAACAGCTTCGGATGAGTTTATAGAATGCCAGAAGAACCAGAAGATAAAATAAATGGGGAGTAAATTATTGAGTTTTACGCCCATCCGACCGGCTAAACACTGTTCAGGTAGGCGTGAAACTTCTTCCCCCTAACACATTAAACTCTTCTTCCCATTATTCTTCCATGCCGCCTGGCTTTCGTAATCCACAAAATATATCTTCAGGTCGGTCTGACTCTCGTAATCCACAAAGAATATTTTCTTTTTACACTGACTGCTGTATTGTGTAAAGAACCATTTGCCATCATTATCACCCGCCTGGCTTTCGTAATCTACAGAAAATACTTTTTGGGCATGGGTAAATGATATGCCGGATATAAGGGCGATGATGATGAGGGATAATTTTTTCATTTATGTACATTTTTTATTTGAGAGAATATCTGTCTAATGTACAAAATTGTTTTGAGGCCTTTGGCCATATTTTTTCTTTACTTTTTTGCTTGAAGTCCCGCCGGGGTCTTCATAGCCGGGCTTGTGTTTTGGCATGAGACCCCGGCGTTACATAAACGAAATCATAATTCCGCATCGATCGATGTATAGATATTTTTGTTACACTGGTGTATTCATGGTCAGGCAGCTACAATACTATGCTGCCCGGTTTTTCAGGTAAATTACCGGAATACAAAGTGATATCTGATTGGTGCTTGTATGACGGAAGTCATTCTGCCGCCTCATTTGAGTGACTACTTTACATGTTATAAAACGTTCGATCAGTAATCTTTTTTCAATATTAATATAGCAATCATGAAACTGATAAAAACCATTGGAGCGGCTCTTTACTCCGGTCTGTTACTTTTTGCAATATCCTGTAACCACGGGGATAAAAAAAATGTTGATGACGCAGTATTAAAATCCGATTCGGATACCACTAAAAAAAATGTACAGGCACCAAAGCCTGCCAACATTATGATCATCAAACACAGGGTGGCCGATTTTAATAAATGGCTAACTGCTTACGAAACCGATGACTCGGTAAGGCAGATCTATGGTTTACACAGTTATGGTGTGTCAAGAGGTATTGATGATCCCAACTTTGTAATGGTTACCCTGTTAGTTGACGATATGCACCGTGCAAAAGAATTTGCTTCATTACCTGCACTGAAAACCAAAATGAAAAATGCCGGCGTACAGGAAGAACCTTCGATCATGTATTTTGACAGGCAGGCGCTGGACCTCAGTACCAATAATGTGGCAGTAAGAGTGATGGTGAATCATAAAGTAAAAGACTGGGATGTCTGGAAAAAAGAATTCGACAGCCATCACCAGGCGAGGATTGATGCCGGTCTTACCGACAGGGCGGTTGGTTACGAAGCGGACAATAATAAAATGGTGATCATTGTGGCTGTGGTCAATGATCTTAAAAAAGCAAAGGCGTTCTTTAGCTCTGCTGATCTTAAAAATAAAATGCAGGCAGCCGGTGTGGAGGGTGAGCCAACGATATTCTTTTATAACCTGGTAAAAAAATTTTGAAACCTATCAGGTTTTTGAATGATTGAGGCATTAGGGAAATTTTATTAAAACCTTATAGGTTTCTTGACGAAATCATAATTCCATATTAATTAGCCAGATTAAACCTATAAGCTATTTGGCCTCCGGCCGGATATTTTTTCTTTTTGCTTGATCAATCCTTCGACTCCGCTCAGGAGAACCAAAAAATCAAGGACAAACCCCGCCCGAACGTACCGTTCGGTACGAGCGGGGATATACAGCCCGTTTGTCCGGAAGCTATGTGCAACACAGTTGTACTTTGGTAGCTTCGGCATTTGTAACCTGCCTGACGGTAGGCTGGTTCTACTCTTAGGATCGAATCGCTCAATTTTTTTTATGAAAAAAAAGACTGAAGAGGGGCTGTGCGGGGCTCGAACCTGCGACCCTCCCGATGTCATCGGGATGCTCTGAACCAACTTAGCTAACAACCCTGTGAAAAATTAATAATGGATAAATAATAATTAATAATTTTTTCAATCAGTTATACTAGTCAGGTAGTAAAAACTATTCAATACAAAGGAATTATCCATTATTAATTATCAATTAGAATTCCGCACTCTTCGGATACCTCGGAAAAGGTATCACATCCCTGATATTTCCCATGCCGGTTACAAATTGTACCAGGCGCTCAAAACCAAGCCCAAAGCCGGCATGCGGACAAGCACCGAATTTACGCGTATCAAGGTACCACCACATTTCTTCAACGGGGATATGCATTTCTTCCATGCGTTGTGTTAGTTTATCCAACCGCTCTTCACGCTGGCTGCCGCCAACAATTTCGCCAATGCCCGGCGCTAAAATATCCATGGCAGCTACTGTTTTTCCATCATCATTCTGGCGCATATAAAAAGCCTTGATCTCTTTTGGATAATCAGTTAGTATCACCGGTTTTTTAAAATGTTTTTCTACCAGGTAACGTTCATGCTCGCTTTGCAGGTCCATCCCCCAGCCTTCGATCAGGTAAGTAAATTTCTTTTTCTTATTATGATTGCTTTCTTTTAAAATACTGATGGCTTCGGTATAGGTTAAACGCTCAAAATCATTATCAACCACAAAATTAAGTTTGTCTATCAGGCCCATTTCACTTCTTTCGATCTGTGGTTTTTGTTTTTCTTCTTCCTCCAGCCGCTGTGCTAAAAATTCAAGATCCTCTTTATTATTATCCATGGCGTGTTTGATAATATACTTAATAAATTCTTCGGCCAGGTTGATATTATCTTCAAGATCGTTGAAAGCAACTTCGGGTTCAATCATCCAAAATTCGGCAAGGTGTCTTGTGGTATTACTGTTCTCGGCACGGAACGTAGGACCAAAAGTATAAATATCACTGAAAGCCATAGCCGCTAATTCGCCTTCCAGTTGTCCGCTTACGGTAAGGTTGGTGGCACGGCCAAAAAAATCTTCAACAAAATTTATGGTGCCGTCTTCATTCTTTTTGGCTGTACCATCCAGGGGCAATGTGGTTACTTTAAACATTTCACCAGCGCCTTCGGCATCACTGGCGGTGATGATAGGAGTATGCAAATAAACAAACCCTTTATCATTAAAAAATTTATGGATGGCATAGGCTAACGCATGCCGAACACGAAATACCGCCCCAAAAGTGTTGGTACGAAAACGGAGGTGAGCTATCTCACGCAGGTATTCAAGGCCTGGGCGGTTTTTAATTTGTAAAGGAAATTTTTCACCATCACAGTCGCCGAGTATTTCTATGGAAGAAGCTTTTAATTCAATTTTTTGGCCCTTGCCCAAAGACGGGATCACTTCACCGGTTGCTTTTATACAGGCGCCGGGGCTGATGCGTTTTAACATTGCATCATCCAGCAAACCCAATGCGGCTACCACCTGCAAATTAGCATTGGTACTGCCGTCGTTAAGCGCAATGAACTGGCTGTTACGAAAACTGCGTACCCATCCCATCACCGTGGCTTCGTAATTGGCTTTATCATCCGCCAGCATTTCTTTAACCCTGATCCTTTTATTGAACATATGAATAATTATTGTGGGCAGCAAAGATAAGAATAGAACACGGATGACACGGATTGGATGAGTTTTCACTGATTTTATCCGTTTTTATCTCTCAAATCCGTGTCATCTGTGTTCTATCATCAAAAAACTTGCATTTTGTAAAAAAATCCCTATTTTTGAATCGGAACAGGCTGATAAGTTTATCCAATCATTCTCTTTATCAGGATTCATTTTCCAATCAAAAAAAATTTCTCCCCGAGTTATCGGGATCAATTTCAAGAATTAAGACCGGATTATTGAAGCAATCATTTTCTATTTTTTATGTACGACATATTACAACTGAACGATCTGCTCGTTCCTGAGCTGCTTGACATAGCAGAGCAATTAGATATACCCAACGTTAAAAAACTTAATAAACAGGATCTGATATATAAGATCCTCGACAAACAATCCATTATGAATGCATCTGTAAAAAAAGACGACGAAAAGCCAAAGCGCAAACGCATCGTAAAAACCACGACATCAAATACAACAGAAGAAGCCGAAGTGGTACAGGAAATATTACCTAAAAAAGAACAGGTAATTGCAAGAGGGAAAAAACCAGAGCATGATAAAAAACCTGCCCGCCCGGCTCATGAAGATGAGAATGCTGATAACGATGATGATGAAACCCAGCCGATAACGGATCAGCAAAGTACTATTCCGGCTGCTATTGCCCAGATGCTGCAGGCAGAAGATGATGTACAGCAACCAGAAGTTGGAATGAATGAAGAGTCATTACAGCAACAATCAAAACAATATCCACAGCGCAGAGAACAACCAGCTTTTAATATTGAGTTTGACGGCGTGATCCTGGGCGAAGGCGTTTTAGAAATGATGCCCGACGGGTACGGATTTTTAAGAAGCAGTGATTACAATTATCTTTCTTCTCCTGATGATATTTATGTTTCTCCATCCCAGATCAAATTATTTGGCTTAAAAACCGGCGATACTGTTTACGGAAGCGTGCGTCCGCCAAAAGAAGGCGAAAAATATTTTGCTTTACTGAAAGTTGAAACCATCAATGGTAAGTCGCCGGAAGAAGTAAGAGACCGTGTGCCATTTGATTATTTAACACCGTTATTTCCTTTCGAAAAATTAAGTCTTTGTACCAAAGCTGATAATTACAGTACAAGAATAATGGATCTTTTTACACCTATTGGTAAGGGTCAGCGTGGGTTAATTGTGGCACAGCCAAAAACGGGTAAAACGATGTTGCTGAAAGAACTGGCGAATGCCATCGCAGAAAATCACCCGGAATGTTATTTGATGATCGTACTTGTTGATGAAAGGCCCGAAGAGGTTACTGATATGGAACGTAGTGTAAAGGCAGAAGTGATCGCTTCTACTTTTGATGAACCCGCCGAAAAACATGTAAGGGTTAGTACAATGGCATTGCAAAAAGCAAAACGACTGGTTGAATGCGGACATGATGTTGTGATCTTACTGGATTCCATTACCCGATTGGCCAGGGCACATAATACCGTGGCGCCTTCAAGTGGTAAAGTGTTAAGCGGTGGTGTGGAAGCCAATGCCATGCAAAAACCAAAACAATTTTTTGGTGCGGCACGTAAAATAGAGAACGGCGGCTCACTCACCATTATTGCAACAGCGTTAGTAGATACCGGTAGTAAAATGGATGAAGTGATATTTGAAGAATTTAAAGGAACGGGTAATATGGAATTACAGCTGGAGCGTAAATTATCGAACAGAAGAATTTATCCTGCCATTGATATAGTTGCTTCTTCTACCCGCCGGGATGACCTGTTGCTGGATAAAGATACTTTTCAGCGCATGTGGGTATTACGCAAACACATGGCCGATATGAACCCCGAAGAAGCGATCAATACATTATTGAAAAACATGAAGGGCACAAAAGATAATGCTGAGTTTTTAACTTCGATGAACGGGTAATTTATTTGAAGATGAAATGATTTGGCGATTTGATGATGAGGGGAAAAATAATTTTAAGCCGGTGATATTTTTCACTGGCTTTTTTAATCGCAGATTAGTGGATGACCAGGATTATCACAGATAAATACATTTTTGATTTATGTAACTTAGTGCCTTTGTGGATAATAAAATGTCAATACAAAAACTTACCATTGAACAATTTTTAGACCTGGCGAAACAGTATCCCGTACTGGATGTTCGAAGTCCGGGTGAGTATACACATGCACATATACCAGGGGCGTTCAATCTTCCATTATTTAATGATGAAGAAAGAAAAGATGTAGGCACTGCATACAAACAACAGAGCCGTGAAGTGGCGATCAAGATAGGTCTTGATTATTTTGGTGTGAAGATGAAGGCGATAGTGGAGGAGGCAGAGGGAATCTGGAATTTGGAATTGGATAAAAGAAAAACTTCTGGCATTAACCCCCAATTCCTAATCCCTAATTCCAAATCCCTATTGCTCCACTGTTGGCGGGGTGGCATGCGCAGCGCAGGTGTTGCCTGGCTTTTAGATTTGTATGGCTTTAAAGTATACACTTTGGTTGGTGGTTACAAAGCTTACCGTAAATGGGTATTGGCACAGTTTGAAAAAGAATATGATTTCAGTGTTGTAGGAGGATATACCGGCAGCGGCAAAACGCTTTTACTGCACGAATTAGCTAAAGAAGGGCAAACAATAATTGACCTGGAAGGATTGGCTCATCATAAAGGCTCGGCCTTTGGTGCTTTAGGGGAAAAGGATCAGCCGAAGCAGGAGATGTTTGAGAACCACTTAGCAAGCAGTCTGCAGTTGGCAGTTGGCAGTTGGCAGTCAGCAAACAGTAACTTACAGTCTTCGGCTCCCCCGATCTGGCTCGAAGACGAAAGTCAGCGCATCGGCAATTTACAAATACCAATGCCCCTGTGGAACACGATGCGTAAAAGCCCTGTTTATTTTTTGGATATACCTTTTGAGGAAAGACTAAATTACCTGACACAGGAGTATGGAAAATTTGAAAAAGAAAAACTGGTGAATGCTGTAATAAGGATACAAAAGCGATTGGGTGGACTTGAAACAAAAAATGCCACCAATCATTTACTTGAAAATAATTACAGGGAATGTTTCCGTATTTTGCTTACCTATTATGATAAATGGTACAGTAAGGGATTGTATAACCGTGAAAATCTTTCTTCTCTTTTAAATAAAATACCCTGCAAAAACGTTGATACGAAAACAAATACTAAAAAAATAACAGCATGCAACGTTCTAAATATATCCTGATCATTTGCTGTATATTATTTTTCAACTCCGGACTTTTTGCCCAGGATGTAACCGGCTTATGGAAAGGTCATCTACACAATGACACAACAGGACAGAATATACGATACGAAATTGCCATCAGTGAACACAAAGGAAAGCTTAGCGGCTATTCGCATACATTTTTTATACTGGATGATAAAGAATACTATGGGGTAAAAAAAGTAAAGATCAGAAGGCAGGATGATAAAATTATTGTACAGGACGATGTATTGCTTACTAATAATTATCCAGTACCACCGGCAAAAAATGTGAGGCAACTGGATATATTAACATTGGACATGAGTGATAGTATCATGAAACTGACCGGGCCCTTTGCCACCAACCCTACCAAAGAATATCATTCACTTACCGGCAGCATCAGCCTGCGGAGAAAAAATGATTTTTGGAATTCTGCATTAGTACCACACCTGGAAGAGTTGGGATTGACTCAAAACTTATCTTTTATCACAGCCAATATTGCCTCTGTAACGGTATCGGTAGTAACAACAGTGCCTATAGCGGCAGTTACCACTCCGAAAAAAAAAGAAAAACCAGTTGTCAATCAAATAACCCCCGTTATTGTAAAAACAGATTCTGTTATTGCAAAAAAACCAACAGTATTTACACCTGCAGCAGATGTTGATAAGCGCAAAACAGAAACTGTACAATCTGTATTTTATAAAACGGATAGCCTGTTACTTACATTATATGACAACGGAGAAGTTGATGGTGATACGGTAAGTGTATTAATGAACGGAAAAATAATTATGCCGATGGTAGGCTTAAGTACCAGGGCGGTTAGAAAAACAATTTATATAACCAAAGACACACCTGATAGTATTCAATTGATCATGTATGCCGAAAACCTGGGAAGTATTCCTCCTAATACAGGATTACTGGTTGTACATGATGGTGAAGATATTTATGAAATAAGATTCAGCGGGGATTATAAGAAGAATGCGGCGATAATGTTTAGGAGAAAAAAATAAAAGGCCTCCCCAAACCCCTGCCTGCCCGCCCGGATGACCCGGTCGGACGGTAATGACACAGTCTGGCAGGCCTCCAAAGGAAGGGCTTTTGAAGACCCTGCTAATAAAAAGAGTATTAAAGAATCAGAGGGCTTAAAACCAACAGTAGCTATGGTAAATGAACCAACGAATAATGAACTGCTCAAAGTCCTTCCCCTCGGGGAGGGTTTAGGAGGGGCCAAGATCAAACTAACACAGTTCTCCCGCGGCGCAGGTTGTGGTTGTAAAATTGCACCAAAGACCCTGGAAGAGATTTTAAAAAGTAATACTACTTTACCCGACAATAAAAAATTACTGGTGGGTAACAGCAGTAAAGATGATGCCGCCGTTTACGACATCGGAAACGGAATGGCATTGATCTCTACCACTGATTTTTTTATGCCCATTGTTGATGATGCTTTTGATTTTGGCAGGATAGCTTCTGCAAATGCTATCAGTGATGTATATGCGATGGGAGGGAAACCCATTTTAGCCATTGCTATTTTAGGCTGGCCGGTTGAAAAATTACCTGTAGCACTGGCCCAAAAAGTATTGGAAGGCAGCCGTGCTGTTTGTGAAGCGGCAGGAATACCATTAGCTGGCGGCCATAGTATTGATTCAACTGAACCCATATTTGGACTCGCAGTAAGCGGACTGGTTGAAATAAAAGATCTTAAAAAAAATAATACAGCAAAAGCAGGTGATCTTATTTTTATTACCAAACCATTAGGGGTAGGTGTTTTATCAACTGCACAAAAAAGAGGGTTATTAAATGCAACACATTTGCCGTTGATGATACAACAAATGACAGCACTAAACCGTATCGGCGAAGCCATGGGAAAGATCAAAGGAGTAACAGCCATGACCGATGTTACCGGCTTTGGCTTACTGGGCCACCTGGTTGAAATGGCTGAAGGGAGTGGGCTCTCGGCAGAAATTAATTATTCTTTATTGCCAATTGCTGATGGTGTAATAGATTACCTGAAACAACGCATAGTACCCGATGCAACATATCGCAACTGGAATGCGTACAGTGCAAAAACAGGTTTTGAAAAAGGTGTAGATGTAATGGAAGCCTTTAATTTATTACCCGATCCACAAACCAATGGGGGATTATTGATAGCTGTTGATGAATCGGCCGTGGATGAAGTAAAAAATTTGTTGAAATTAAATAGCCTTGAAAAATTTGCGGATCCTATTGGAAAATTTATTATTGCAGGCGAAAAAACAGTTCTTGTAAAATCATAAGTGTAGTTTAAATTCTTTTTATGAAAAAAATATTTTTCTCCCCCATTTTATTGATGCTATCGGTTTTTTCCTTTGCACAGGTGAGCCTGGAAAGCCTTGTGAAACCTGGTACAAAACTGATCTATGCAGTTGTTGCCGGCGAACAGAAGTATGATTTTATCATTACTGTAAAGGCATTAACACCGGCCCTTATATTTGATTGGCAAATGACAGACCCCATCAATACCAGGGGTACAATAACACATACAGCAAAGGCCATGATAATTGCCAGCACAATGAATAATTATTTTTCTCCGGGCGAAAAAACACTCGATGATAATACCATCAGCGTATGGCTAAGCAAAAATGTTTATGCAGGATTAATAAAGAATGGCAAGAGTGTATTGATGCAAATGAATACAGGCGAAGAACCTAAAAATATGGGAATGTTTACCGAAAACAAAGAATTAAAAATTATAGTTAACGGAGAAAAGGACACCGTTGATGAAGAGATCGTAAAGGAATTGAAGAATGATGGCCGGCCTACAGCCAATGAAGATTATTTTACTTTTTACAGATCAGCGAAGCTGCCCATTATTTTGAGAATGCAAAATGGTTTTAATATCGTACTGAAAGAGATAAAAACAAAATAAAGAGATTTACGCAGAGGGTACAGAGAAGCAGTGGCCGTTGAGTTTTTTTTCTCTGCCTGATCATCTGCACCTGCACAACCTTTGTGTTATATTAAATCAGGCAGAAAGCTTATCGATCTTTGCAGCCAGTTTGTGATCTTTTTCTGTTACAATATCCCCTGCATCATGTGTGCTTAGCCAGATCTCCACTTCATTGTAGGTATTTTTCCAGGACGGGTGATGATCCATTTTCTCGGCAGCCATAGCTACCCTTGTCATAAAAGAAAAGGCTTTTGAAAAATCAGAGAATATGAATTTCTGGTAGAGCTTGTTGTTAATTTCGGTCCACATTTTTTATTATTTTAAATGTTGAATGATAAATATTCAGGAAAAGAGATTATACAATTTAGTAGTTATCAATTAATATTTATCATAGTTAAAGTATAAGGTGCTGTTTATTTTTTATCTTTTCGCTGGTCATTTCAGTAACTAATTGTACACCAGGTATCAAACGAATAGATTGTATCAGCCACTTAAGGTCTTCGGTAGATACAGCCTCGCCTTTGAGCAGCCATAAAAAATCAAGGTGTTTAAACTCCGGCAGCAAATACTCGCCATCGTTCTGGTTATTATACAGGTAATGTACCAATTTTACAGAAGGAACAGGATACTCGTAAACAGGAAAAAAATATTCCCGTTGTTTTTTTTTGAGTTGTATTTCCAGGTCATTATTTACTTTGAAATGAATTCCCAATAACTGGTTGATCTGCCATACAAAATGGTAATCATTTACCGGCGCCACAATACCCAGTAACATTGAGTCTTCGAAAAACTCTTCTGCCAAAGCCTCGTTGTCGATTTTTAATTTTTGGCTTGTTGCCATACTATAGAGATGAACGATTTAAAATACAATATCAAATATCAATTCCCCGGCTCCTCTTTTTACTTTCACTTTTGCGGCATCACCTTTTTTAAATTTTGCCAATGTTTCCATATAGCCTGTCATGTCAGTAAATTTATGATCACCGAGCTGAAGAATAATGTCACCGGCCTTTATACCTACACGTTGTGCAAGCTTTCCATCACTTACGCCATCCACCCTTACACCACCACCACTAAAAGTATAATCGGGCATAATACCCAATGATACTTTAAAACTGGTTTTACCACTTGATTGTGTGTCCCTGGTTTTGCTAAATACAAGTTTTCCCTTTGTATCGGCTGCCCCGATAATATTATAAATGTATTTGAGTACCTGTAATTCACCCGCATAATTAATTTTATCAGCATCATCTGTTGGCTTGTGATAATCACTGTGTACTCCGGTAAAGAAAAACAGCACCGGAATATTTTTTTTGTAAAACGAAGTATGATCACTTGGCCCCGTGCCACTGCTATCGAATTTTATTTTAAAAAAATCATCTTTTTCTGTAATTAGTTCTCCCCATGTTGCAGCCGTTCCGTAACCGCCAATATTTAAACCATGTGTACTGTCATTCAAACGTCCTACCATATCAAGGTTGATCATATAGTTGGCAGCAGACAGTTCAATAGCCGGATGATCAGTAAAATACTTGCTGCCAAACAAGCCCAATTCTTCACCTGAAAAAGAAATGAACAGGTAATTATTATTTTTTAAAGTAGCGGTTTTAATAATCTTACTTAGTTCAATTATTGCCGCTGTACCACTGGCATTATCATCGGCGCCATTATGTATCAATGGTGTTGTGCCGGTGTATAATGAAGTATGGTCTTCTCCATATCCCAGGTGATCATAATGTGCACCAACAATCACTGTATTGGCGGCGCCATTATCTATAAAGCCGATCACATTATGCCCCATTCTTTTATTATCACCGATATCGGTTGTTAGTTTAATATCAATAGTTGCGCTTTCGTCTTTTATAAAGCGCTTCTTTATGTTATAGGAAATATAGAGTACAGGAATTTTTACTGTTTCGTTTTTGGCTTTGGGTTCAAATTTTAAATCATCGGTTATTGCAGAACTGTTGTAAATGAGTAATGCTGTTGCACCTTTATTGCTGATGTCATTTGCTTTTGATTTAATAGCATCTGTGAGGTCGAAGTGAGGATTATTTTTGTTTTCTTCAAGTATTTCATTAAGGTCCCAAAACCAGGCTTTGCCGGGTTCCTGAAGCCCGGCAGAAACCATTGTTTCTACATTGGCATTTGCGCTGAAAATAAAAGGAAAGAAATCTTTTTCTGCAACAAGATTAAAACCATTAAGCGAAAACCGGGTATTTTTATTAATTTGTTTTCCTTCATTAACAACAAATTCCTGTATAAAAGTTCCATTATCGCCCTTTGGGATTAGCCCTGTTACTGCAAATTGATTACAGATATATTCATAAGCTAATTTTTCCCCTGCACTTCCTGTTCTCCGGCCTTCTAACTTATCATCTGCAAGAAAATTGATATGAGACCGAAGATTGTTAATAATGACAATATCCTTATTTTTCTCTTTGTTCTTTATTTTTTGGGCGTTGACGATCTGAGTCAAAAAAATCAATAACCAGAACAAATTTGTCATAAAAAATATTTTTTGGAAAACACAAAGGTAATTAAGCCTGTATTATTAAAGTAAGGGTTGTTATTATTTTACAAAATGAGTATAATTTATAATGAAGCTGCCTTGTAAAACCCCTTCAACAATGCCTCATTATTACCTGGTTTATGGTCTATCCGTAATTTTATTCTTTAAACCCATAAGCATACCCGCAGTCTATTGATTGGTATTGATAAACAAAATTATTTTTAAACTTTAAAAACATTTATATGAAAACAAATATACCTCTTGAAATATCAAGAACAGAAACAATCGTATTTATACTATTGATGTGCTGGATCGCCGCCTCTTGCTTTGTTCCTTTACCCGAAGTAAATTCACTGGGAACATAATAAAGAAAAAAAATGAAGGATGCGGTTATAAAGTAATGACCGGAATACAATAATTAACAGAACATAACGTTCCAATTAGTACAAATAATTTATGTATGGAAAAATCCGCCCGATCTAATTCTTCATCCAATGTAATGGTGCAGGCAGTAAAGAACTTTATCAGTAAACTGAGGCAAAACCCGGATATTTACCCTATCCGGTATTATAAAAAAATACGACGTATCAGGAGAAACTGGGATGGTCCAGCAGTAAAATAAACCCTTTCTCTTCGGAATTTACTTATCATTAAATTCAGCAATAACGCTCTTGACCAGCAAGAAAACTGATTGTATTTTTAATGTTTAAAATCCGACCGCATGAAAAAAGAATTATCCAGGGGCAACTCCTTTGCCTTATTGATCAAACTACTTTTTAGATCACTTAAAGATTTTTTTAACTCATCCCCCAATAAAGATTTTAAGCGATTGAAAGACTTTATTTCTTCGTAGTGGATAGGTGTTCAATACCTAACTGAACAGGTATTCCACATCTGATTTAGTCAGCGCTTTTACAAAACTGGCATCATCAGCGATCAGTTCACTTGCTAATTTGCGTTTACGTTCCTGGAGTTGCAATATTTTGTCTTCAATTGTGTCTATACATATCATACGGTAAGCAAAAATATTTTTAGTTTGCCCAATGCGGTGAGTTCTGTCAATGGCTTGCTGTTCTACTGCAGGGTTCCACCAGGGGTCTACAATATATACATAGTCGGCAGCCGTTAAATTTAATCCCACTCCACCGGCTTTTAATGAAATTAAAAATACCCTGCATTCATCATTATTTTGAAAATGTTGAATTGCTTTTTCCCTATCTGCTGCAGATGTGCTGCCATCGAAATATTGATACGGTATATTATCTTGTATCAATTTGGCTTTTATTAAAGCCAGCATGCCTAAGAACTGCGAAAAAATAAGGGCCTTATGATCGCCGATATTCTCTTCAATTTCCCTGGCCAGCTCATCGAGTTTAATAGAATGATTGGGATATTTTTCTTCTTCATTCAGTATGGCCGGGCTATCACAGATCTGTCTCAGTTTCATTAATCCCTGTAAAATGGTCAATTGAGATTTGTCGATACCCTGTTCGTCAATTGTACCCAAAATTTTATCCCTGTAACTGTTACGGTAAGCATCATAGATCTTGCGTTGTTCTTTTTCCATTTCGCAAAATAAAATGGTTTCTGTTTTGTCAGGGAGATCTTTAGCTACCTGTTCTTTTGTACGGCGCAGAATAAATGGAAATAATAATTTACGCAAGTGTTCTTTTTGCTCCTGCTCGCCAAATTTATCAATTGGGGTAGCAAATTCATTCCTGAAAAATTCCATGCTGCCTAATAAGCCGGGGTTTAGAAAATTCATCTGTGCAAAAATGTCAAATGTATTATTCTGTAGCGGTGTACCACTCATGCATAACCTGCTTTTTGCATTCAACAAACAGGCGGCGCGGGTAACTTTTGACGAAGGGTTTTTTATGGCCTGACTTTCATCCAGGATCACATAATCAAAATATACTTTCAATAACAATTGAATATCACTTCGCAATGTTCCATAGGTTGTTATTATGATATTGTGTTTTTGTAACTCTTCTATATCACGGCTACGCATACTGCCATGATGAATATGCCAGATTAACGAAGGTGTAAATTTTTCTACTTCATTTTTCCAGTTATAGATCAATGTGGTTGGACAAACAACGATGGCTTTTAATGAACCATTGATCTCCTTATAATGATGCAGCATACTTAATGCCTGAACCGTTTTTCCTAAACCCATATCATCGGCCAAAATCCCACCCCAACCAACGTCATTGAGATAATTGAGCCATTGAAAACCAGAAGTTTGATACGGCCTCAGTATGGATTGTAAAATAACGGGCGCAGCTATTTCAGGTATATTCTTGAATTCTTTTAATCGTTCAAATTTTTCATCAAGCTCAAAACTCAGTTCAGTTTCATCACGATTTTCATAGAGGTCATCGATCACACTCATGTGATATTTTGATAAACGCAACTGGTTGCTTCTGCCGTCGCCCACTTTAAACAATAAGGCATACCTTTTTAGCCACTCATCAGGTAAAATTCCCAGTGTGCCGTCAGTTAGTTGTACAAAGGACTGTTTGTTTACCAGCGCTTTTTTTATATCGTCTATGCCAACACGTTGATCACCAAATTCAATTTCAACCTTGGCGTCAAACCAATCGAGCCCGCTGCTTACATGAATATGGGTATTGGGCCTTGCCGTATTGAACCTGAAGTTTCTGAGTGCTTCAAAACCAAATACAGGGATTTTCATTTCCTTCATGGCATCTACGAATAAAAAGAACCAGTTATTACGCAAAACATCAGCACCCTTTAATACGAGGTTATTGGTTTCGCCCGGCCGCACAAAAAGGGAATGAAGACTTTCCAGTTTTTGTATAAATATCTCTTCAGCTTCTTTATTGCGGTTTATGATCAGTATCTTATCACCATCGGGGATCGTAATAGATTCTCTGTCAGAAGCCTTGGTTTCAAATCCTTTGTAAGTAAAGATGGGCTGAAAAACCAAGTAATCCCCTTTTTCCTGTAACTGCAGTTTTATTTCTGGGTCTCCGCTTTTTATTTCCTTCACAAGGCTTTTGTCAAACTCAACATGGTACTCTTTGGTTAATGGCAGAATAATATGCTGCATTTTTTCTGCCCAATTCTCTTTTCTGAGTTGAATATTTCCTTCCTTTAAAAATTTTTCGGCTTGCAAAACATCCTCTGGTTTTTGCCACAGGTAAATCACTTTATCACTTAAAAAAACCAGGCTGCTGTTACATTCATTATCAGTAAAAGGAATTAATGACCCCTGCATTTTTACTGTACATGCAATTTCAAAATGGCTGTTTTTTGCCTGAACCTTAAAAATGGGTGAAATAAAATGATCATTAATTTCCAGCTCAGTAAGATTTTCTGTTTTAAAGACTTTTTTTGGGGCGAGATAAAAAATAAAATTATTGGCAGACTGTTCTTCAAATAATTTCTTCAGTTTGGGCTGAAGGTATTCAGCTATTAAAGCTTTTGTTTCTTCGGGCAGGTCTTCTCCATCTGTATGAATTATATTTTCCCATATCCCGCTGAATGGAGAATTACGGTCGAGGTATTTGTTTATTTCGCTTACCTGTAATTTACGAACCTGTTGTAAAAGCTGCCTATCTCCTTCACTGAAAAGTTCTGCATTTACAAATTTTCCAAGGTCAAGCTTTTCTGCTTTACCTGTATATTTTTTATTATCCTCATCAGCATCACCCTGAATTGCATCTACAGTAAAATAGGGGTATAAGGGGGCATTAAAATTAAAAACAATACCCAGTCTTTTCACCGGCTGTTCGGTAACTTCCACTTCTGTTACGGGTATTTCCGGTAATGAAAACGTTTCAACAGGCCTCAAATTTACACCCGGAGCTACTCTTTTTATTAAAGGGTCCATCAACTTTAAAAACGGCTTTCCTTCTTTATAAGTGAATTCAAATTTTCCGGTTATATCATCTTCAAGGCTATAACCATATATCTGCAGCAATTTGTTTTTTTCTTTATCCCAGTTTCTTATAGTGTCAAAATAAAAAGGGCCGTACGAATTCAATAATTGTAAAAACAAAAGTGTTTTATGTTCACAAAGAGGGTGCTCGGCTTCACCGCACTTGCAGGAAGTATCAAAATTTCGCTCTTCATTTTTTTGAATTACCAGGGGGTAAAGATGTCCATCGTAATTCAATTCTGCTTCCACACGTTCATCAGCAGCTTTAAGAATAATTGCAGGGTTAGCACGTAAAATATTTTCCGCTTCTGTATAAATACCCGGAGATGAAAGCAGTTTGATCATTTTAAGATCAATGTGTTTCATTTTGGCAACTGTATGCCGCTGGTTATATTGCATTGTGGTATTGCCCAGCATATTCTTATCCATCATTTCCTGCAAACGAAGTAATGCAGCAGCTTCGTGCCGGCATATATCTCCTAAATTATATGGGCATGCACAGCGTATCGAGATGGTTTTGGCATCATTATACTTTTGAATATAAACTTTGTAAAAAATACTATAACTGTCGTCTTTTACCCGGAATACTACTGTTCCCATCAGCTGATCATGCTCTACCAATTCAACAAAACCAAGGGAATGAATTTTTTTTCCCCGACGAATTACTTCATCGGTGCCGTTATTATAAACATATTTAATAAGGTGCGGTAATGCCAATTTATTATGCGATTTATGTTGAATTATTCAGAAAGCCAATTCAGAAAAGGGCAATTTGCAAAAGTAAAGGAATTTAACTTAGGGATGAATTAAAAGCTGAAAGATTTTGAATAAAAATGTAGTTGGGAGTTATAGACAAACAGCCTGTAGGTTGAAAAAATCTCCATTTAATTACGGGCAATAAGCTTTCCATCTTTATAAACAACCAGTACGTTTGCTTCATCTGATTTTAGGCAATATCGAATATCCTTTTCCAAACCGTAGCCGGATAGACGCTGATAATGGGATGCGTTTTTTGACTTCATAAATTCATAAAGATCATTTTTTGCATCATTATATAAGGTAGTAGCTATCTGAGAAGAATCACAATTGATAGCAAAGTGTTGTTTTACTTTATTTATTACAGCACCTGCAAATAAAGTGTCTTCAATATTTATCCTGTCCTTCCATGCCGCACATCCTAATATTACATTTTGGTTTTTAGAGACCAGGTAATTGCATACTGCAGATAAATTAGAAAATGCACCGGTAATAATACCTTTTGCATTTTTATCCAGCGCAATTTGTAATAACCGGGTACCGTTTGTTGTAGTTAGTACAATAGTTTTGTCTTTAATAAATGAAGCAGGATATTCAAAAGGTGAATTTCCATACTGAAGGCCCTCTGCAATTTTTCCGTCCCTTTCACCTGCCGTAATGCCTTCAATCTGTTTGCCAATTCGTATACATTCTTCAACACTGTCAACCGGGATAATACATTTGGCGCCATTATATAAAGCAGTGGCAATAGTAGAGGTAGCTCTCAATACATCAATGATCACAACAATACTGTTGCTTACATCATATAAATGTAACTGCGCCGGTGAAAGTGAAGTGTATAGTACAGGTTTGTTGGTATTCATGATTTCAAAATTAATTCAATATGGCCTTCCATTTTTCAGATTCAGCATAATCTTTAATTATAGAATTTCTGTGTATTAAAATTTTTTCAAGATAATTTTTAAGGTACATGTAGTTAAAAACTTTTCCTATAAAATTAAATGGGCTTTCAAAATTGACCAAATCAATCATGATCGTTCCGTTGGTTGTAGTTTTAAAATGATGATCGTGCCTAAAATTTTTAAAATCGCCACTGATCATTTCATCTGTAAAATGACCAGGCTTTTTCATCGTGGTTATTTTAGAAGTAAACTGCCTGGTTTTATATAAATGCCTGGCCTGCCAGGTTACCGTTTCATTTTCATTTATTAATCCGCTTGTTATGCCTGCAATGGCTTTTTCATTTGTGTTTATTGCCGAAATCTTATGCAGGCTGATACTTCGGCTCAAATCAAAAACAATTTCAATTGGTGCAGCAATAAAAGTAGTGAGATGAATGATTGACATATTATTGAATGGATAATGGGCAACTTGTTATACCAGCATTTCTTTTACAATAAATTTAAAACATGGCATCAAAAAATTATCCATTATCAAATTATCAATTACACAAAAGGTACTTTAACCACTTTTGCTTTTAATAAAACGTTGCGTATACTTATATAAATTTCACTGTCAATTGTTGCCAGGTTATTGGTTACATAACCCATACCAATAGCTTTGCCCAGGGAGGGAGATTGGGTTCCGGAGGTTACTTTGCCGATAACCCTTCCTTCAAAATCCTTTATTTCATGATCGTGCCGGGCAATTCCTTTTTCAATCATTTCAAAACCCACTAATTTTTTGGTAACGCCTTCTGCTTTTTGTTTTTCAAAAAATGATTTATTATTGAAGTCTTTACTGAATTTAGTGATCCATCCTAATCCTGCTTCAAGGGGAGATGTAGTATCATTAATATCATTGCCATATAAACAAAATCCCATTTCCAATCTTAAAGTATCCCTTGCACCAAGGCCAATTGGTTTTATTTGCTGCGCCGCACCTGCTGTAAAAATGGCATCCCATATTTTACCGGCATTATCTTCCCCACCTGGTTCTGAGGAAAAATAAATTTCCACTCCGCCTGCACCTGTGTACCCGGTGGCACTTATTAAAACATTATCCACGCCGGCAAAATGGCCCTTTGTAAAAGTGTAATATTTTAAATTCATAATATCCATATCAGTTAAGGGCTGTAATATTTTTGTTGCGGCAGGGCCCTGTATGGCAAGAAGGCAGGTTTTATCAGATATATTGTGCATCTCTACATTCCTGTCATTAAAGCGGCTGATCCAGTTCCAATCTTTTTCAATATTGCTGGCATTAACAACCAGCATATAAACATTATTTTCTTCCAGGCAATACACAAGAAGATCATCAACAATACCTCCATCCAAATTAGGCAGGCAACTATATTGAGCTTTGCCAACCGTTAATTTTGACGCATCATTAGTTGTAACCCGCTGAATAAGATCCAATGCATTCTCTCCTTTTAAAATAAATTCTCCCATATGGCTTACATCAAATACTCCCGCAGTATTGCGAACTGCGGCGTGCTCATCATTAATACCCGAATAACTTATAGGCATATTATAACCGGCAAACTCAGCCATTTTTGCACCAAGGGCAATATGTTTGTCGGTGAAAGGCGTATTTTTCATTACAGCATTATTTTATAATTAATAATAGATGGACGGCAAAGGTAAGGTGTTCCTATTTTAATAATAAATAACTGCAATAAGTAAAATTAGTTTACTTATTATCTGTGGTAGTGGTAAGCAATTTCTTTTACAATTGTAGCTATCATTTCTTTAGCAACAGCATCCTTTATATTTATCCGTATATCACCGTCTGATATTCTGTAAGAGATCTTTCCTTCGTCATTACATTTGGCTAAAAAACGGCTTTCATTTTTTTTATATTTTACATAACCGCCGGGGGCCATTTCTTCAATGTCTGTTCCATTGTCATTAAAATAAACATTACCGCAATATTCAATTTTTAATGAAGAGGTTTCATTATTAACGCTAACTGTTCTTGTGCGATAACGATGGTGATGGCATGCGGTAGAAATTAATAACACCAATAATAAAACAGTTAAGAACGGGTTTATTTTTTTCATGTTTTCTTTTTTTCATCTTTTTTTTAATTCGGTAAAAAGAGTCCCGCCATTGCTGGCAGGACCTGTTGGTTTCAACTTCAACTCAACTATTGAAACGGCTTTAATTAATATTTATAACCGGCCCAAACACCGGAAGTTTGTAGAAACTTAATGGCAATGGATCTTCAGTATTGTCAATTTTTTCAAGTTGGCGGTCAATTTTTTCCTTTGCTTTTTCTAATGAGTCTTTCAATAATTGTTGTTCTTTTTCCAGTTTTTGTTTTATAGAATCCAGTTTATTCATAGGTTGGTTATTATAACGGTAATTATCTTCATTATCTGAACTGGTATTTATTTCAATTCCATTGTTATTTATTCTTACATTGGTATTGTGTGATCTGCTTGCGGGTACTCCGCCCAGGGTATACAAATGGCCATCTGCCCTCATTTCATATTCCACATTTGTTCTCCAGTCATAAGCCTCATAATCATTGTCTTCATCCCAGAAAGTATTATCCCATGAGGTGCCCAGGTGTACATCATCGAACCAATTGATGTTTCTATTTACTTTAATATGTTTGCCCACGGGTACATAAATAGTAAGTACAACATGTTGATTCCGGAATTTATCTGTCTTATTTATTGCAATACCCCTGTCTAGTTGCAGGATGCTGTCTTTTTGCACACCATTGAACTGAATAAGCGAAGCATTGTTTTCTGCAATAACCCTTGATCTGCCGCATGCCATTTTTATCATGGTAACCCTGAAACTGTCATTTGGTGATTTTAAGATCCTTACATCAAAGTTTTTAATATAGGCAGTATCATCATCGATCCCGCTAAAAGGTTCAAATCTTAGCCAACGGTTACGGGTATATTTTTCTAAGGGATAACTTGTTGTTATTTCCAGTTTATTTACTTTGGGGTTTAATAATACGATCTCCTGTTCTACTAAATTTTTATTTGTGAATTTAATATCCCGGCTTATTGAAGAGACCAGTAAAATAATACTTAACCAACCCAATACCCAAAGACTGCCAAAGGAAAGACCGATCATCCTACTGTTGCGTTTTGATTTTGCAATTTTTCTGATGATCCAGGTGATGATACCAATGATCGGCACGGCAATGAAGAACAATAATGTACCCCACGCATAAGCATTTTGCCAGCCGTCTGCAATAACAAAATCTTTCAGCGGAAAAAATCCAATTGAAACCACACCCAGGGCAAACAGGGCTACAACTAAACTCAATGCTACACAGCCTACGATAAAATAAGCAAATAGCTTAAGTAGGAAAACAATTATATCCCCTAATGACCTGCCCCCGCGTTTGGCAACATTACCAATCTCGGCACTCATTGCTTTACCTTTTTCCTGTGTGTAACCAGCAGCTTCTTTTCCAAATTTTTGGGCCTTTTGTTGAAAACCTTTCATTTCTTCCATTACCGAATTCTTGATAGAATCGATATCTACTTTTTCACCTTTCATCTCCAGTTTTTCTGTGGTTGATGATGCTTCAGGTATTACAAGCCATAAAATAATATAGATAATCAAAGAACCGGGACTGAATCCTATACGAAGGAAGTTGGGAAAATCCCAATAACCCCAATGGCCAAATTTAAAAATAAAAGATAAGAAAGGTAGTAGGAAAAGAGCACGGGGTATCCAGGAATTGATGCCAAAATAATTTCCTATACCACTGCATACCCCGGCAATGATCTTATCGTCGCCGTCGCGGTATAATTTTTTACGAGTGCCACCAATAACTCCTGCTGCTGAAGTAGGTACAGCAGCCCATAAAATAAGGTAGGGTAAAAAAGCAACACCAAAAGTTACAATAAAAATTATGCGAACAATTACCGGGTCAATATTAAAGTAATTGCCCAGCCCTGCACAAACACCACCTAATACTTTATTCTGATCATCACGGAAAAGGCGTTTACTCGTAGTAGTGGTATATGTAGCATATTGTTGTTGACTACCCGATTGTTGTTCCTGCCCGGTTGTTGAAGAATGTAGGCCTCCGTCAGCATCTTCAAGATCTTCAGGCCTTCCCATACTGTTGATGATAGCGTTTACATCATCATCAGTAATACAGGTAGAACCATCTTTAAGACGGGCCTGGAACAATTCACCGATACGGCTTTCTATATCATTGATGATCTCTTCCTTACCCTCTTCGTTGGCAAAATGTTTGTTTAAACTTTCGGTATAATTTTTCAGCATATCGAAAGCCGTAACTTCAATCGGAACAACCCGTCCCTGGAAGTTTATGTTTATTACTTGTTTCATGGCTTTAATTTTTTGTTTCGTTAGTTGATGGTTAGTCAACCATTCCGATAATTATCGGAACATGGCTATTTTTATTAATCGGGGTTTGTTGAAGTTGTTGAATTAAAATGTTCCAGTTCTGCATCTGTTAATGCCTTTACCGCATTAGCCAGTTCAAACCAGGTGGCTTCAAGTTCTTTATAAAACTCGGCACCTTTAGCGGTGAGCGAAAAATATTTTCGTGGTGGGCCACTATTACTTTCCACCCACCGATAAGTAAGTAGTTCGGCATTTTTTAAGCGGGTTAATAAAGGATATAATGTCCCTTCTAAAATATTAAGATTGGCCGCCTTCATCTTATCGATAATGTCCGAAGGATAGGCTTCTCCCTGTTTAATGACTGAAAGGATACAAAATTCCAGCACCCCTTTCCGCATCTGGCTGGCTGTGTTGTCGATGTTCATGGCTTCAATGTTTTAATCTCACTTTCTCCATTTTCTAATCCTGGAGGAATCGTGAAGAACTTTGCGAAAAATAATTTATTCATGGCTATACTTTTTAAAAGCTGAGACTTGTAGTAAAAAGAGTGATTGAAGTCCGGAACTTTTCTCACCTCAGATTTTCTTTTCTCTCGCTTTCTGACACAAAGATAACAATATTTTAGTACTATGCAACACATAATACCATATTTTTTATAGTAGCTGGTGCTAAACGTTAGCTAATATAATTGTATAACCCTTTACTGTAAAGGTTTTTGGGCAAATAAGGGACTAAAAAATATTTTTCAGTTAGGGATAAATGGTAATAAATTAGGGCTAAATGGTTATTGTTTTCATGATTTTTTAGGGATTTTCTTATTTATTATCAAAAATATATCCAATGATCTTTCTTAATTTAACCATTTTAGATTCTATTTATAAGGGCGAAATAGAGTTTGTAATTTTAGTATGTTTTCACTGTTAATATATTTCCAAAAACTTAACATACGGGGTTGTTGGAATCAATTTTGCTGAAAATATAATGAAGGAAGGTTATCATGAAACTATTAAAGTATATCGTTTTCACCTGGGTTGCTTTCGCATCCTGCACAACCAGCAAGGATTATTTATCACGCATAGATGAGGATAAAGCCCTTTTTGATGCGGTTAAAGCATTGGGCAAAAACCCGGCTGATTCAAATGCAGTTAAAGCACTACCCGTTTTATATGATCATGCGCAGCAAAGACATCTTAAAATAATTGAAGGCTATAAAAATTCAAAAGAATTAAACAGGTGGATCCAATTACTGGATGAATACAGTATTCTTCAAAAAATGTATGATGGCATTGCTGGATCAAATGCGGCAAACCGGCTGGTAACACCGTTAAATTTTCAGAGCACTATTTACGACCTGAAGCAACAGGCGGCTGAAGAATATTATAACGAAGCAACTGCTTACCTGGCTAAACCCAGAAAAGAGGATGCAAAAAAAGCGTATGGTTATTTTAAAAATGCAGATAAATGGGTACCCGGTTATAAAGATGCAAAAACAAAAATGGAGGAAGCTTACCAGGCTGCCATTGTAAATGTTGTGATCAATGAGGTAAGAAAAAATTCATTTAATATTTATACCGGATGGGGTTATTATAATGTTGATTACAATAATCAGCAATTTCAACAAATGCTGGTAAGAGAATTAGGCGGACAAAATAAAGGGCATTATCCCGCAAGATATTTTACAAACCGGGAGATAAGTCAGGACAGTGTGCCACCCGACCTTACAGTTGACATTTTACTCAGAAACCTGGAAATACCTTATCCGAGAACTACAAATTACACCCGAAATAGCAGCAGGGAAATTGAGGTTGGCAGGGATACCAGCGGGCATGCTATTTACCAGACCATATACGCTACTGTTACTATTGCCCGCCAATCATTTACTGCACGAGCCGAAATGGAATTGAACATAACAGATAACTATACACGAAAAAATATTGTTTACTATACCTGCCGGGAAGATTATAGCTGGGAAGAGGAACACGGCAGTTATTCCGGGGATAGCCGTGCACTTAGCATGGAAGACTGGAATATGATCAATACCCGTAATTTTAATGAACCCCGAATTGAAGATATAATCAGTGAGTTGTACCGGAGGATATACCCACGGATGAAAAGCAGGATCAGCCAGGCTGCGGAATGGTGATAGGCTCCCTAAATCCCCTGCCCTTCGACTCCGCTCAGGATGAGGGGGACTTAGAAGAGAATAATTCTTTATAGCTTTTTCTTTACCCTGAGAAGAGGTTTTTAATTTTTTTGGCAGGCAAAAAGTAAATAACAAATCCACAAATTATTATTTTTACGTAAATCCCTGTCATGGAAAGAAAAATTTACAACCCGATCCAAAAAGACCAGGTTATTTTTTTAAAAACGCATGCTGATACCAATGGACAATGTACACTGGTAGAAGTAGAACTGGCCAATGGCGGTGGTGTTGGGTTACATTACCATAAAACCTATTCCGAAAAATTTGATTGCCTTGAAGGAGAGGTACAGGTACAATTAGGTAAAATAATTCATCAATTGCAACCAGGCCAATCTGCTACAGCCGAACCCAATGTGAACCACCTGTTTCGTAACCGCAGCGGAAAACCATGTAAATTTTTAGTTGAGTTAAGGCCCGCCAGTTGTGGTTTTGAACAATCATTGCAAATAGGTTATGGCCTGGCAACAGACGGACTGTGTAAACCCAATGGGTTTCCAAAAGATAAACTGGCCCTGGCCTGGTTATTTGATATCAGCGAAAGTAACCTGCCCGGCTGGATGAGTGTGTTTGAATTTATTTTACGTAAACAGGCTAAAAAAGCAAGAGCAAAAGGAATTGACAAACAACTAGCGGATAGCTATGTACGCTTTTAAGAAGAACTTTACTTAAATGCTGCCCGAATTTAATAAATCTATTTTTTTTATTTTAGCCACTAATGGCACAAATGATTTGTGGCAACTGAAATTTATTTACTGAAAGTATTAATCTTCTTTATGTAGTTTTTTAACTGAATGCAATATAAACCAGCCAACTCATCAGGTAGGCCAGGCCGGTCATGTAAATTAATTGAATAGCCGGCCATTTCCAGCTGCGGGTTTCTCTTTTAACAACAGCTAACGTGCTCATACATTGCATGGCCAAAACATAAAATATCAGTAAAGATAAACCTGTAGCCAATGTATATACTTTGGTTCCATCTGGTTTTACTGCTGCCGCCATTTTTTCACGAAGTGTACTACTTTTGGCAACAGCATCATCGCCTACACTATATAAAGTTGCCATTGTGCCTACAAATACCTCACGTGCTGCAAAAGAAGTGATCAATGCAATACCGATCTTCCAATCGTAACCCAAAGGACGTATTACAGGCTCGATGGCCTTGCCCAAAGTGCCGGCGTACGAGTTTTGAAGCAATTCGGTCTTGCGTTCTTTATTTAATTCTTTAGTTTGTTGAGGATTTGTATTGATGAGTTGTTCATACTTTGCTGTAACAGCACTCATTTTACCGGCAGGGCCGTATGTACTAAGCGCCCATAATAAAAGGCTTATCATCATGATCACCTTTCCGGCGTCAAAAACAAAGATCTTTGCTTTTTCTATCATTGTGGTAATTGCATTCTTCCATCTTGGTGCACGGTACATAGGCAATTCCAAAATAAAATAACTGCGTTCAATACTTTTAATAAACCATTTCATTACCCAGGCCACAATCAATGCCATTATTGTGCCCAGCATATACAAACCCATCATTACCAGGCCCTGTAAACTTAAAAACCCAAAATACAATTTAGATGGAATAACAAGGCCGATTAAAATAGTGTAAACCGGCAACCTTGCGCTGCAACTCATCAGCGGCGTTATCATGATAGTGAGCAGTCTTTCTTTTTTATTTTCAATATTACGGGCACTCATAATGGCCGGAACGGCGCAGGCAAAACCACTGATCATTGGCATAACGCTTTTTCCGTTCAATCCAACTTTGCGCATCAGCTTATCCGTTAGAAAGCTGATCCTGGCCATATAACCGGTATCTTCCAGCAGGGTGATGATGCCAAAAAGTATCATTATCTGCGGTACAAAAACCATGATGCCACTGAGCCCGGCCACAACTCCATTAATTAAAAGATCACTCCACCAGTTTACCGGAAGATGATTACCCAACCATCCGCCCAATTGCCCGAATACCCACTCTATACCATTCATCGGATACTGCGCTATCCAAAATACACTTTGAAATAAAAGAAACAATACGGCTATAAGAATAAGGTAACCCCAACGGCGGTGAAGAAACACATCGTCAAGTTTTTCATTCAACAGGGCTTTTTTAAGAGGATTGGTTTCTATTACCGTCTGTTGCATAATATGCCTGATATGCCCATAGCGTTGCATGATCTCTTCGGCCTGTGTTTTGGTAGGATTAAATTTAGTTGCGATCTCTATTTTTTCAATAGTATCCTGCATTACTACATCCAATAAAAAATTTTCGTGATTGATCAGATAATGTATTGCGGTATAATTACTAATATCCGGAATATATTTTTTAACCTGCTCAATGGGTTCTTTTGCCAGCGCAAGATTATCAATAAAATCACGGGAAGGGGCATGGTATGTTTTTTCCATTGCCTGATCTATCACTTTTTTCAGTGTATCAATACCTTTATTTTTCCTGGGATTAACCTGCACAACAGGTACACCTAATTCTCTTTCTAACCCCGCGATATCAATTTGTATTCCTTTTTGTTTGGCCAGATCCATCATGGTAAGTGCAACTACTACCGGAATGTTAAGATCAATTATTTGTGAACAAAATAAAAGGTTTCTTTTAAGGTTACTGGCATCAGCCACCAATAGCACCAGGTCGGGTTTAATACTGGTATCCTGGTTTAATAAAACCCGGTAGGCTACCCATTCATCACTGCGCTTGGGGTATAGGCTATACGTACCCGGCAGATCAATAAGTGTTGCATCAAGCCCAATTGCAATTTTACAGTAACCCGTTTTTTTATCAACCGTTACTCCCGGAAAATTACCAACCTTTTGCTTCAACCCGGTGAGAGAATTGAACAATGAGCTTTTTCCGCTATTGGGATTACCAACTAATGCTATATTTATTGATTTGGACAAAATGAGTTAATAAAAGTTTGTCTGCAAAAATAACTGATAACATTATGATGCTGTTACGAATTAAGAAAGAAGAGAGGAGTTATATCTGTTAGGCCATTACAATAGCTTTTCTGTCAGAAAAGCTATTGTAATTCAAAGGAGATAAAAGTTTACATTTTAGTTGTAATGGCAGGCATATACTACCTAATTGAAAATACTTCTGCGGTTGCACTATTCTTTAAAAATATGAATAAGGAGTTATTTTTTTCTTTCAGGTAAATAATTTTTCTTACCTCACCCCTGGAATCAAGTCCTGCAGTTGTGTAAGGAACAGCGGTAAACTGCCCTTTGCCATCTCCTTTTAAAAATAAGGCAGGTGTTGCATCATAGTTGCCCACCATCACTGCGGCATCTTTTGAATTACCACAAACTAAAATATCTTTTTTTCCGTCTTTATCAAAATCATCAATAACAAAATCATTGATATTAGATAGTTGTCCTTTTTCCGGAAATGGACTAAAGCTATAAGCACCATTACCTTCATTGATAAGTACCCCTGATTCAAAAGTTCGTGTTTTAAAAACATCCATATTCTTTTTTTGTTCAGTTGTAAAAAGAGCATCCAGGGTTGTTCCGGAATAATCATGGTAACGGATGAATTTTTTTCGCATCATTGGCATTTGATCGATCAATTGATCGCGGCTGAACAAAGGATAACATTTGCCCTGGTTATAATAACCCAATACTGCATCATAACTTCCGTTGCCATCAAAATCTTTTGCATAAACTGTACAGGGCTGGTTAAAATTACCTTTGATGGATGAGTTGCTGCCCCTGTTGCCTAATACTATATCTACATCACCATCATTATCTATATCCTCTGCCTTCATGCTGTACCACCAGCCGGTAAGATCATTCATATTAACAACAGTATCTTTCCCGGGTTCATTTCCGATACTGATCTTTACTGTGTTTTGGGTTTTAGTAAATGTTCCGTTTTGAAATTTAAAAATAGCAGGCCCCATCCATTCACCACTTATTACCAATTCATTTTTACCATCACCATCCATATCGCTCCAAATAGCCTGGTTAACGATACCCGGATTAATTAATTCTTTTGCAACAGATTCTGAAACATTGGTAAAAACACCTTTGTTATTTTGTAACAACATGCATTTATCTGCCTGTGGAAATTTGCCGGGTAATACATGCCCACCAACAAAAAGATCCATATCGCCATCACCATCAAAATCCAATGGTATTACACACGATCCGTTAAAACCTTCTGTTGGTAATGCTTTCAACGATCTTGTAAAAGTTCCTTTTCCATCATTTAAATATAACCGATCCTGGTACAAGGGGCTTCCGGCATCAAATTCTGCACCTCCGCTTACCACATAAAGATCATTATCACCATCACCGTCTGCATCAAAAAACAGGGCGGCCATATCTTCGTAACTTTTGTCTGTTGCAAAAGCGGGTTGTTTTTTTACAGTAAAAGACCCATCCGGATTTTGTATCATTAACTGACCTTCAATACCTGCGGCACCACCAATGAAAACATCTTGTTTTCCATCACCGTTTATATCTGCCATAGTATAATAGGGCCCTTTTCGGCTGCACTTATATGGAATGAGTGGTTCTCTTTTAAAATCAATATAATCGTTTTCGATCTGTGTGTATTTAAATTTATTTTCTTTCGTAATGTTTTTAAATACAGTTGATTTAATTGCTGCAATTTTACTGTCCGGTATTTTTGCATCAGATTCATAAACGGTTAACAGCTGATCTGCTTTTACATTTTCCATAACAATTTTCTTTTGTGATGGGAAAGTAATTTCAACACGGGCAATAGTTGTTTCGGTTCCGGTTCCAAAATGAAGTGCATGTTCCATGCTTGAAAGAAATCCCCGTTGCGGACTGTAACGTTGCAGCTGCAACATTCCTTTGGCATTGGTTAATTTTACTTTTGTTTCATACACTTCGTTGAACGACCCCGGGCTTTTCAAAAAACGAAACCGCAGGTAATGTGATGTTTCCGGAGAAAGTTCACGGGTATTATTTTTAAAAATAAAAGCAACGGAATCAACATTATTCACCACAAGGTCAAGGTCGCCATCATTATCAAGATCGGCATAAGCAGCACCGCTGGAAGAAGAAAGTGGGTTATCGAACCATGTGTTACTGTAATTATCAAAATGTAAACTTGCATTATTGTGAAATGCACAGTTCATGGTTCTTGTAGTAGGAATAGTTTGCAGCCATTTATTAAGATCAACAGATTTGCCCGATTGCATGGTATTAATAACAGAGTCTAAAACAAAAACTTTGTAATCCCAATCGGTAATATCTCTTTTAAGACCATTGGTAACATATATATCTTTCCAGCCGTCATTATCAAAGTCAAATATCAAAGGCGCCCAGCTCCATTCTGTTTCTGCAACGCCGGCATAATTTGATATTTCACTGTATGTACCGTCACCGTTATTCAATTGTAAAGAATTCCGTGGATACTGGTAAAATAAATTAAACTTTACCAGTAACTGAAACTTATCATAGTTCTGGTTTACCGCAAATAATTGTTTTTGCCTTACGGGGTCTTCTACTGCCATGTCCACCACGTAAATATCTTCCTGGCCATCATTATTAAGGTCATTAATATCTGAGCCCATGGCAGAAAAACTGGTATGGCTTAAAGCCAAAGTCATGCGATCAGTAAATGTTCCGTTACGGTTATTGACGAACATAAAGTCGGGTTTATTAAAATCATTAGCCACATAAATATCCGGCCATCCGTCACCGTTATAATCAAAGACAGAAGCACTTAAACCAAATGCATGGGTGATCAATCCTGCTTTTTTGGTAACATCAACAAAATGACCGTCCCTGTTTTCAAATAACCTGTCGCTTACGTTTACGGTAGTGGTATCTTCTACATAGATCAGCTTGCCGTTTTGCATAGTAGCGGGGATGCTCATGGATTTACTGAAATTATCCTGGTGGTTTACAAAAAACACATCTTTATCACCATCATTATCATAATCAAAAAAGTAGGCCTGAATAGTAAAGCTGGCATCATCTAATCCTATTTCAGCAGCCCTGTCAGTAAACGTAAGGTTCTTGTTATTGATATAAAATATTTTTTTCCTGAGCTTAGGATCTTTGAATCCGGATTTACAAACTAATATATCGAGGTAACCGTCATTGTTTATATCAACCATTGTTACACCCGTCTTAATACCTTCGCCGCCATTTACACCTGCAGCCTCTGTAATATCTTTGAAATGAAAACCACCAAGGTTCAGGTATAGTTTATTAGATCCTCTTGTTGAAGAAAAATAAATGTCGGGCAATCCATCGTTATTGATATCACCGATTGCTACACCACCACCTATGTAAAGGTTCTCGTACATGTACATGAACATGACAGGGTCTTCGATGATTTCATTTTTAAAACCAACGCCAGAAACAGATTCGGGGATAAGGGAGAATTTTTTTTGTTGATTTGTTTGTTGTGCTATTGCAGCAACTGAACCAAAGAGGATCAGAAAAACAATAGCAGGACGCCCTAAAAAATTTGTCATATAAATTATTTATTTTCTGTCGAAGGCAAAAGTATTTTTAAAACATAGCTGCCGATATTTTTTCCCTGTTGGATACTTATGCGTGCAGTTTCAGGGTAATGGATACCTCCATATACACGGCTGTAAGTAACCTCATGAGAAGCAGAATAAAAAGAGTTGAAATGACGGGAATTATTTCCAAACGGGATTTCAATTGTGTCGGTAAATTCAAAATTATCTCCAAAAAAATGAGTCAGAATAGTAGCAGCCGAATTGGAAATAACCGAATGTCCACTGGTAAATTCAGGGAACGGAGGAGTCTGGATAAAGGGAACCCAGTTTTTGTCTATGTTCCGGTTGATCACTGTAATCGGCCGTATCAGGTTGGTCTTGAATTTTTCATCCCAACAGGCTATAAAAGCATCAAAGATACTGATCGAAGTAAGCGCATAGATCTGCGCAGCTTTGGTTACCCCAATGTTTTTTTGTATGCAGGCTTCCTGTGCAATCAATATCCAGTGCCCACCTGGTGAAATTTTATGAATAAAATAATTAAGGTGGCCAACATTAGCTGATACATTTGGATTATCATCCCAATAAAGGGCTGTTGCCTTACGTGTAGTATCCAGGTTTTTAACAATGTGATAAACTTCCATCATTGTTTTATAAAATACCGATTTTTTAGATGAGCTGTATACCAGTTTTTCTTTTGGTGAAAATTGAGATGCATTTTGTAATGTCATCGGCCTTAAGGTATTCCAATGTGGTTCCAGCCCCTGCGCATAATCCAAAGGTGTAGGTTGCCACGCTCCCGGCGCATTTGATATTACATATCGCATCATTCCCCTTGATTTTAGGTAATTATCTTTTTTTGTCCATGCAATAATACTATCGGCAACTCTTTTGCCAAACCGGATAGAGTTTTGTGTTATAACGGGATCGCTTAGGGTTAACATCGAGTCGGTAAAAGCTTTTCGCCAATCACCAAATTTATATTCAGAGCCAACAAGGGTTTGCGACACATACGAAAAGGAAACACAAGCCGCTGTAAAATTGTCAATTTTTTCATTAGCAGGTAACGGTGGAAGATCTTTAAGTCCGTTCAGTTTTCCTGATAAAGAAGATAAAGATTGATCATCAAAACGGATGCACTCATAAAAAGCGATATTAGGATAAGCATAGATACGGCTGGCAACAGGAGGAGTAAAAAGATCTGTCATCACCGTATTGACCAGTAATTTATTCAGGTTATGTAAAATTTGTTCTTTTTGCTGTGCCGCAACATTGGCTATAACGGTTGTAAGAAAAAGGAAAAGTAAAAAAAAATATCTTCCTCTTTTTTTTAATAGTCTGAATTTCATAATAAAGCTCTTTAAGCAACAATTTTCAAATTTAAATTAAATTGTTGGTTGTAATTAGCAATAGTCAAAACTAAAGGCTAAATGTCTTTTAATGCCAACACCTAAATTTAGGGTTTAAGGTTTTACTCTTTTATGATTGAAGTAAGCTTTCTTCTTTTTTTAGTTGTTTATCCAGCACAAATGTGCCAAAGGGTAAAATGGCGGCAGCAAAAGCCCTGGCTAACCAGCTGATCTTTTTCTTAAATACTGTCATTACTTCAAAAGCAAAATAAATAAAGCCAACAAAAAGGGCACCATGTACCCAGCCGAATATTTTAACGGCCTGGGGAATATGAAAAATATATTTCAGGGGCATTGCTATACATAGTAAAATTAAAAACGAAATACCTTCTGCTATTCCGATCATTCTGAAACGGTGTAATAATTGTAACGAAGTTTTTTCTTTTATCATATTATAATTTACCCTTTTTAAAAATAAACGATCTCATTTTTTAAATACCTGATGCAAGCAGTATTCTGCCGAAATTAGCTAGTTGTTCAACTTGAAAATTGAGTATTGAACATTTGTTTTGCATTTAGGAAATATTCAATGCTCAATTAAAAGACCTTTAATAATCTATTACCTGTTCTACAATTGCCTGTGGAATTTCTCTCCACTCGTATTGCTGGTTACGCAACTGGGGTTCAAAGCCTGCTTCTTTAATAGCTTGCTGAATAGTGGTGCTGGTAAAACGATGTGGCGCACCGGCAGCACTTACTACATTTTCTTCGATCATGATACTTCCAAAATCGTTGGCACCAGCCTGTAAACATAATTGTGCCACAGGTTTGCCTACGGTAAGCCAACTGGCCTGAATGTTTTTAATATTTGGCAACATTATCCTGCTCATGGCAATCATACGAATATATTCTTCAGCGGTAGTTAAATTTTGAATGCCACGTATTTTGGCTAACAACGTATCTACATCCTGGAATGTCCATGGAATAAAAGCCAGAAATCCCTTTGCGGATGCAGGTTTGCGGCTTTGTACCTCACGTATTTTTACAAGGTGTTCAAATCTTTCGGACAGTGTTTCAACGTGGCCAAACATCATAGTGGCTGAAGTAGTGATATTAAGCAGGTGTGCTTCATGCATAATATCCAGCCATTCCTGGGCACCGCATTTACCCTTACTTATTAGTCGTCTAACCCTGTCTGTTAGGATCTCGGCACCTGCACCGGGCAGGCTATCCATACCGGCTTCTTTTAAAGCCATCAACACTTTGCGGTGAGTGCTTTTTTCCCCACCGGGTACTGCGGAGAGTTTGGTAATATGAGCCACTTCGGGCGGCCCCAATGTATGTAGTTTAATATTGGGGTACAATGATTTTAATTGCCTGAACAGATCAACATAAAAACTAAGTCCCAGTTGTGGATGATGGCCACCCTGTAACAATAACTGGTCGCCCCCGAATTTTATGGTTTCTTCTATTTTTGTTTTATAGGTTTCAATATCTGTGATGTAGGCTTCGGCATGACCGGGAATGCGATAAAAATTACAGAATTTACAATTGGCGATACATACATTAGTGGTATTTACATTGCGGTCTATCTGCCAGGTAACTTTTCCATGTGGCACCTGTTTTTTTCTTAGTTCATCAGCCACATACATTAATTCGGTGAGAGGTGCATTTTCAAAAAGGAATACACCCTCATTTATTGTAAGAAAATCAAAGCGGAGGGCTTTTTTATACAGATCATTTAATTGCATAAAAACCATTTGTGTAATAAAGAACAAAAGTACATCAATTTCGGGCATTGTCTTTTCTGTGTAAGTATTACCAGCCCTTTATCTGGCCTATCCTTTACAACTGATCTAATGTGAATTTACAATTACTACTTTAATGTGCTCTGCCGCACAGAGAAGTTGGTATCCTGTATCAGCCTTTAATAAAAGCTATATGCTGTTCCTTAATAAAGAAGAAAATGTTTACACCGGACTCAAATGACATAACAAAGTTTATTTGGAAGATAGATTGAAAATCAATAGGTTTAACTATCTTAAAAACATCTTCTCCACTATTGATAATAAATTTATGCCAAAGCAATTTTTTACAACAGTACTTGTAATTTTTTCATTAAATGCTAATTCGCAAAGTCAGCAAAACCCATTGTACAATCCGGCAGCGCCCCCCGATATTACCGCAAATTTAAATGTGGGTGATAAAGCAATTGCGGTAGATAAAGGCGCTGCGTTAAAGGTTGTAAAAATTTTTCAAAAAACGGATAATCTTTATCAAATAGGTACGCCGGATATTACAGAATGGGAAATAAAAAACAGGCCCGATGCATTAAAATGGTATAAGGCTAATTCTGTTTATTCATATTTTGATATTGCAGCTTTTAAAGTAAAAACTGAAAAATACAAGGGCGTGGTCGAAGCATATTTATTGTGCTTTTGTCAAAAATATGGAATGAAAACAGAAATCGTTACGGGCCGCACTCAATACCCAACTTATTATATTAAAGATGAAGCTGAGCGTTTAGATCAAAAAAATAAATTAGATGAGCTATGGGCTGCTATTGAACCGTTGGGTGTTTTGCCAAATACTTATTTATCATACAACAACAATCCCCTAATATGGAAATTAATTGCAAAGGATAGAGTAGAGTTTTTAAGCTGTTTAGGTAAAGTACAAAATCCGGATGTTAAAAAGATGCTGGATATGAATTTAAGGGACATAGCCATTGCAAAAAAATCGGCCGAAAATTTTACAGGGGGCACTACTGGTTTATATAATGGCACTACGTATAGCTGGATGTACCGGGCTGTTTCAAAAAATGCAAGAGAAGAATACATTAGCAAACAAACCGGCTGGAATACCAATGCTGATGCCCTTGCCAAAATTAACGGGGCCTTAGAAGATTTAAAAACAGCTTGCGCACCCAAAATCCCACTTTTAAAAATTGAGGCCAATTTATTTCAATACCATGATGCAACTTCGGAAGCAGCAATGAAAAATTATTTAAAAAATCCTGCAACACTTAAAGTGCACAGATCAGGCATTTCGGATAGCGACTGGAATATTGAAAAAAACGAATTAGGCATTCCGTTATACAGGTATAAACGCGGCACAATGTTGGTACGCAATTCCGCCGATGATCATTCGTTTTGCAAGGGTTTATTTTTTGTAATTAAACAGGAATATGCAGGTGCTGGTAAATATGCATCATCAAAGATCAGCGAATACAGTGAAGAGTTGTATGGTTGTCAGTAGTTTTTTGCTGTTGGTCTTCCCAAAATTACAAAAACAGATAATTATCAACGACTATAAGTGCAGGTATTTGATCAATGGTAAATAAAAACCATCCTCTCCGAAGAAGAGGATGGTGATCAGTTTCTTTACAATAATAATTATTATACAACCGTAATCGTTATACTTGCTGAATATTTGGTACCATCCGGGCAGGTGTACGTGATCGTGATCTTATATGTTCCTGGCGATCCCGGTATAAAAGTTACTTCTCCTGTTTTTGGATCCTGTGTAGAACCATATACTTTATTTCCAAATTCAACAGTATAGCCCCATGTGCCATCACAGCAAATACCGGAGCCGTGCAGGTAGGGGTCAAGGTGGATTACTTTTCCCTTTTCACCATCAGTTATTTCCTTAGAACCTGATTTTGCCTCTCCTTTTGAATTAGTCCATTTGTAATTGATCCAAAAAGCTGCACCATTGGGGTTTACAGGGTTAGGGTTTTTAACTTCGGGTTTATCACAAGCACTAAAAATAAGGCTTAACAGAAATAAAACCGGCATCGTTGATTGAATTAACTTTTTCATAATAAATAAGTTTAAATGTTTTTAAAAATTGATTTCAGCAGTATATCAACGAAACGATTTAATTGTTACCCCCCGATAATTTTTTTATTAAATACTGTGTATTAATAAATAATGGAGATCATCAATAAACAGAACCCAATCACTGCTGCTGCACCGGATTTGCATTGATTGGCATAATTAATTATCTTGCTGTTGCTTCAAAACAAGTGTTACTACAATAAACCAACTTTCATTGTATGCAGTATTTTTTTTCATTTTCACAACTCCGCAAATGCAATAATAATTTTTTTTTGAAATCTGTAAATATCTACAATGATCAAATGAATTGTTTCGGCCCCAGGCTTTATTTATTGTTTTTACTTTTGTATGCTATACCTGTTTATGCTCAGCATAAAGTTGATACCACCACAAACGCAACACCAGCGAAAGGCCTTGCCGTTTTGTTTAAAAAAAAGGATCATACTTTTAATTATAATGCCTTTAACCATTTGTATCCTATTCGTGATAATCCTACAATGGGTTACCGCAGCAGTTATAATAAAGAAAAATTGCTGGTTGATGTTCACCCGGTATTGTTACTAAGCCTGTTTGAAAATTTTGAGAAGAAATTAAAGGCTGGCAAATTATTCAGCATGGGTTATTATTTTAGCTTCCGTCCACAGTTTAGAATGTATAAAGAACAATCTACTCCTGTAAAAATGCCATCCTATAAAGTGTTGCTGGGATTTCAACATCTTTACCGGATCTCCCGGAAACACCTGTTAAGTTATGCCATTGAAAGTGGTCATTATTCCAATGGTCAATCGGGCTCTGCCTTCACTGGCGGGGGGAAAGACGGTACACCGCAAAGCGATAGTGTATGGGCTACTATCAATAAAAATTCTAAATTATCTGCGCTGATCAACCGCACGGACGGTGATTTTTCAACTAATCTTACAGAATTGACGCTCAACTACCGCTACATTCCAAAGCTTGATGCTTTTTCAAAACCAAAACAAGTGCATTCTTTTTCAGCCGGCATGGTGTATTATCATAATCAGCTCTATGGTTTATTTAACGCCGGAGGAAATAGTGACAGAGCACTTGATATTTACGGCCGTTGGCGTTTTCTTTTTTCGTATGCGTTTAGCCATAACTGGCAGTCGGGTTACAGGGTAAATTTATCAGAGAATATCGAAGCCATTACCGGTACGCATCCATCAGTTGATCCCCTTCGTTCGGTAACGCAGTTTACTTTTTTCTTACCCAAATCTATCGGCTTTTTTGTAAATTACATTTATGGGCATGATGATTATAATTTGCGATTCGTTGATTCAGGGCACCAGTTTGGTTTTGGGCTAACCTGGGATTTTAATCCTCCATTAGAGATCGGGATCAAATCCTTTTAAAGTTTACCAGGAAAATCGTAATATAATTAATGGTCTTGTTATAACTTCAATTTTAATTTAAAAACAGGTATAAATTTAACAGCAATGCAAGCAAAAGAAGAACTTAAATACATCTTAACAAATATTAGAGAGACGTTGAAATATTATGATGTAAAGCATAGCGGACTGGTAGCACTTAACGCCGGACTTGTATATGCATCTGTATCCAGTTATATCAATGTCCAGGCGTATATTTATAAACCAGCTATTGTAGTCAGCATATTTGGGTTTGGGATATCCATTTTTTGTAGTTTCCTCGCCAACTTTTTATCACCCAGGAAAATATTTTACAAGAAAAAAAAAATTGAAAACCCAAACTTATATAACTATGCCCATCTTTCATATTTAAACAATGCAACTTTCAATAATGAACTGTATAAAATTAATGAAAACTATACATCAACAAAGCTGGATAATGACCTGATCGATGAAATTATTTTATATGCAAAATTAGCTCATTCGAAGTATGACTACTATAAGTTTGCAACTTACCTGACAGCTTCGGGTTCAGGCCTGATAGGTGTTTCTTCATTCATCATGATACTCCTGCACTTGTAAGCAGTATAAAAAAAATCAGTAGCAAAACAAATTTCTCTTTCCTCCACCCCAAAACCCACTACTTTTTTCTTAAAGAGTAGATCCGGATTGGTTCTTATTTTGTTTAGCTACAGTGTCAAAAAAATTTTGCTCCAGTTCTTCCTCGCCTTCACCAAAAAAACTATCCATTAAAAAGGTTTTGTATTTTTTTTCAATGATGTCTGTTAACGTGTATTCGTGTATGCTGTATCCTTTATCTCCCTGGAAAGCCACGATAACAGCGCTTGAAAAAAGAAATATTTCACAATAAAACCCATGCCATGATTGAAGGGCGTTGTTCTCCAATGCACCGCTATAATAATCGTCGAGTGAATTTCCACTCAACTGCGTTGCTAATACCCTTTCCGGAAATACTGTTTTTATTTCTGCAGTCTTAGGAAAATATTTATCATTTAAATATTTTTGCCTTTTTTCTGAAATTGGTTTTACCAGCCCAATATGTTTATTTGGGTTTTTCAGAAAATCATACAATCCGCCAAAGCCCATCAAAAACAAAGCAATCAACACGATCAGTACAATTAAATTGAGTATAATTATTGAAGTACTGGTAAAAAATACCGGAATGTCTTTCCTGCTTTTTACAATATCCTTTGGGTATGCAGGGTCATAAAATACGGTTAATGCATTACCCCTTTTTTTTAATTCATTGATAAAATTATTTGCCTTACCAAAGTTTAAAAAAGGAAATGTCTCTAATGTAATTGTGGTACTAAACACTTTATTATTATTGTTGTAATGCACCTTGGCAACTACCTGAATTTCATGAATATGCTGAGCAGCTGTTTTTCCAAACTGTTCATATTCTACCTGGTAAATAGTGTCTATTGTTGCAACCTGAGTTACAAAACTATTCACTACTCGGCCCCTCCACCATTGCCCGGTTGTTTTAAAATTATGGGCTATTACATGATAGATGACCAGGCTGCTTGATATAAATAAAAACAGCGAAAAGAAGAAAAGCCTATATTCTTTTTGTGTTTTAGCCATCGCTGATATTTGGACAAAGAAACTACATAATTTATTTAGAAGAGAGTTTTATAAATAATTTATTAAGAAACAATTGCTTGTAATTTTTGAAATGGTTTATTAAATAACCATTGCATTCTTTAACTATTTATAAGTTATATTTACTGTAGGGGTTTTCTTAAAAAAATCGCTCTATGGTAAGCTAATTTTTTTTCAAAATATGATAATTTATGCCTGAAAACAATCGTTCTGCATTTGCAATAGTAAGGGGTATTCCCGGTACTTTTCAGCAATGTATAAACGACTTTCATAGTGGCACTGAAATAGATGTTGAACTTGCAAAAAAGCAACACCAGGCCTATTGCGGTATACTTGAACAGCTTGGATTAACTCTCATCCGTATTGAAACCGATGATAGTTTACCCGATTGCTGTTTTACCGAAGATACTGCCATTGTCATCGGAGATTCGGGGATCATAACCAACCCCGGAACCCCCCCACGTGTAGCAGAAACCGTGGAGATAAAAAAGAAATTATCTGCAGTAAAAAACATTTATCAAATTACCCCGCCGGCTACAATTGACGGAGGAGATGTTTTAAAAATTGGCAAAAAAATTTATATCGGAAATTCTACAAGAACTAACGATGAGGGTATTAAACAGGTTGCTGAAATAATTAATTCAAAAGGGTATGAAGTGATTACTGTAAAGATCAGTAATACTTTACACTTAAAATCTGTTTGCACTTATTTGGGAAATGGCTGCGTCTTAATTGCAGAAGGTTATTTTGATATAAATATCTTTTCCGATCGTGATATTATTGTTGTTCCAAAAGAAGAAGAGTATAGTGCAAATTGTTTAGTTATAAATGGAACTGTTTTAATACCAAAAGGGTATAAAGTAACCAAATCTTTAATTGAAACGAAGGGATTTACAGTAATTGAACTTGATATGACAGAAATTGAAAAAGCGGATGGTGCACTTACCTGCTTATCAATTATATTTTAATTTTATTATTTTGCATCACCATATTAATTTTTGAGCCCATGCTGGAAAATTTGCCAATCTATATTACAGTTGTTTTTGTAGCAACTACTTTAGCAACCTTGCTGCTTTTTTGTTGGTCGGTTAAAAATTCTCAGGCTGATAATGTTCGATCCAAAACCAATAAAATTTTATCAGGCCTGGCCATTTGGCTGGTCATCCAGGCCCTTTTAACTTTTAAAAATGTTTATAATACCAATACTATTGCATTTCCTCCTAAAATTGCAATATTTGGTGTTTTGCCGGCCATTGTAATCATCCTGATATTGTTTTTAACAAAATCCGGAAAACAATTTATAGATCATTTGTCTTTACAACAGCTCACCTGGTTGCATATTGTACGTATACCTGTTGAAATTGTTTTGTACTGCTTGTTTTTAAATAAGGCAGTTCCGGAAATAATGACATTTGCAGGAAAAAACTTTGATATCCTTGCAGGGATCTCTGCCCCCATTATTGCTTATTTTGGTTTTGCCAAACAAAAATTAAGCAGCCGGATTATTTTGATCTGGAATTTTATTGCACTTGCATTGTTAGCTAATATTGTGATCACTGCAGTACTTTCGGCCCCCTTTTTTATTCAACAATTTGGATTTGAGCAACCCAATATTGCCATTTTATATTTTCCATTTAGCTGGTTGCCCACCTTTATTGTGCCTATCGTTTTGTTTGGGCACCTGGTATCAATAAGACAACTTTTGAAAGCGAAAAACCCCGGCAAAAAATGAAAATAGCAGATATTTCACTTCCATTTAGGGATGATCTCCTTCAGCCAATCAGGAAGTTTATGTTTTAACAGCTTAATTATTCAAAAAAAGTAAAAAAAAATTTTCAAAAAAAAGCCTTTTACCTGATGTTTTTTGTAATTACTTATTATCTTTATTAAAATAAAACTAAAATGAAAAAAATAATCCTGCTTTTATGCCTGGTAATGGTAACAGGTATATTACAAGCCCAAACTACCATGCACGCCAGCACCTCTTACAAAGAAATTCGTTATTGGAACCCCAGGACCGAGAAATTTGATAAAGGGAATAATGCTGAATTTAATTCTATGTTTACCTTAAATGCCGACGAAAGTATATTTAATCATGTTACCAATGATATTAAGTCTTCTTATTATGTTACTAAGAAAAAATATATGGATGGTTGTAGTTGTTACTCATATGATGTAACAAGTGATGTAGGTAATAAATATACTTATTTCGTTGATCTTCCGAAAGACATGATAAAAATTATGTCAATTGGTCACAAAGATG
>JAYVUE010000061.1:0-2713 GCA_043788195.1 Chitinophagaceae bacterium | reverse complement strand
TCCCGGAAAGGAACCATATCTTGGCCACATTTCCTCCACCATAATCCTGCTATGCCCGCTACCAAAAAGATGCACCATTCTGCCAGCCAATATTGTGTTGGAAAAAATATTGGCGACTTCCAAAATATCAGCTTCCTGACTTGACACAGCCGCTATCAATCCCTTGCATTTTTTTAAATATTCTTGTGTATAACTCATATAAATAAAATGACTTTAAACTTTACTAAAGGCAAATGCGGCAGCACCTACGGCTCCTGATAAATCACTGAATGTTGCTTCTTTTATAATAGTTGATTTTCCTTTGGGCCTGAACTCATAGATATCAATAAAATCCTGCAAGGGTTTAAACAAAGCATCACCTGCTTTCGTTATGCCACCAGCCAATACGATAATTTCAGGAGAAAGGGAGTTGGCCAGCGAGGCGATCGTTAAGCCCAATTTTCTAACTGCATCCAGCCAAAGCCAGGTGGCAAAAGAATTATTCTCCTTATAGGCATTTAATAACTCGTAAGTTGATTTATAAAGTCCTCTTGACCTGCGTTCAATAGAATAATTGCCAATGGCATATTCCAGGCTGCCGGGTATTCCTAAAATGCTCGTTTCGTCATCATAAGAATTGATGGATGTATGTCCAAAATGCCCAGCCATCTGGCTTAATCCCTGGTAGAGTTCTCCGTTTATCAAAATTCCTCCACCCACGCCAGTACCAAGTGTTAATAAAACTGCATTCTTAAATCCTTTTAATGCGCCAAATTTTGCCTCTGCCAATAAAGCAGCGTGGGCATCATTAATCACAAAAGTGGTAGACTCAAAATAGTCTTCCCAAATAAAATTCTCTACTCCCGCCAACCGGTTTGGCAAATGGGCAATGCATTTATTTGCTTCATCCGCAAAACCCGGACAGGATAAGCCAATTACAACAACAGGTTCGCTCAAACCGGTTTTTAAAAAACGTACCATTTCCAGAATGATCTCCCGCCATTTACTACCCGGTTCATCATTGGTAGGGGCATAATGTTGTTTTAATAATTCACCCTTTTCGTTGAGTAAAACACCTTTTATGTTGGTGCCGCCTACATCAATTCCTATTGCCAGTTTCATTTTGTAAAATTATTTTAATATTGTCCTTCTGACACATCCCAACCGCCATCAACATACAAAGTTTGCCCGGTGGTAAATTTTGATGCGTCCGACATAAAATAAATAGCTGCCCCATCCAGGTCTTCGGGCCTGCCGTTTCTGCCACCATCCAATGGTTGCTTTGTTTTTATAAATTCAAGAATCGTTTCATTTTTGCTGGCTCTTTCAGACATCGGTGTTTCTACCAACGCCGGTGCCAGCAAATTGACCCTGATATTATCAAATGCATAATAAGCAGCAATAGATTTTGTAAAACCAATAACAGCAGACTTGGCTGCTGCATAAGCATGTGTTACAAAATATTTGGGGGAAGGAGAAATTGCTAATACAGAACTCATATTAAGAATAGTTCCTCCTTTACCCAATTCCCTGAATTTTCTGACTGCTGCCTTGTTTGATAACATAAGGCCGGTAAGATTTATCTCAAATGATTTGTTCCAACCCTCAAGTGTTAATTCGTGCAACGGACCATCCCCAAATTTTCTACCGCTTCCACCTGCAACATGGTACAGTCCATCAAAATCCCCAAAGGTTTGTATGCACAATTCAATGGCATTTTCAGCCGTGGCCGCATTGACTGCATCGCCATTGTAAACTGCCACGGTTTCCCCCAATATTGATCTTGCTTTTTCGCAACTATCTTGGTTTCTGCCAACCAAAACCACCGCTGCCCCTGCACCAACAAACGCCTTGGCAGCAGACAAGCCAATACCAGTAGTGCCGCCAATAATAACTATCTTTTTATTTTTCAACATACATGGCCATAATAATATCGTTAATAATAAATACAGGGGAAGTATGACACAAGTTAATTATTATTATTACTAACTTACCACCACAAATCGACTTTAAACGATACTATCCTGACCAATTTTAAAAACCATAAAAACGCTCTTTTTCAAAAACTTCCTTTATCTCTCGGAAGCTCTTTTATCATCAACCGGTATGAGTCTCCTTACTTTGAAACGCCCTGGCACTTTCACCAGGAATACGAATTGGTGTATTGTGAAAAAGGGTTTGGCAAAAAATTTATTGGCAATAGTTTTTCCTCTTATCATGAAGGTGAAATTGCTTTAATCGGAAAAAATGTACCCCACCTATTTAAGGCGGATGATGTTTTTTATCAGCCTGGCGCAATAATAAAACCAAGTTCAATAGTAATACAGTTTACTGAAGGATTTTTAGGAAACGAATTTTTCAATAGTCCTGAAATGGCAGAAATGAAACAAATACTTGCACTTTCAATGAATGGATTATTGATCAATGGTGAAACCAGGAAAAAGATTAAGGAGATTATGTTTGATATGCTTGAGGCAGGAAAGATGGAGCGCCTTAAAAGGCTTATTGAAATATTTGGATTATTGTCTTTGTCCGATCATCTGCAACCCCTTTCCATAAACACTATCAGCGGTATTAATGTACACGATAGTTTAAAAATGAATAAGGTGCTTGAGTATACATTGCAATATTATATGGATGATATTTCCATCAGCGAAGTTGCCCGTCTTGTAAATTTATCAGAATCGGCTTTTTGCAGGTATTTTAAATCCCGGACTAAAAAATCTTTTCTCAG
>JAYVUE010000060.1:0-2517 GCA_043788195.1 Chitinophagaceae bacterium | reverse complement strand
GTGAATGTTGCCGCAACAGTCTTTATCTCCTTTGTTGAAGCAGCTGAATCCTGTATGGATGTTTCCTTTTCGGGATTCATGGAGGAGTGATCCTCTTTGGACGAAGTAGATTCATTGTTACATGCCATTACAAGTATTGAAAGTGCTAAAAAAGCAGGGATTATTTTTTTCATTTTTCAAATTTTAATGCTTGTTAATGCGGGACGTTTTTGATTGTATTGCCCGCATGGAATTGTATTAAGGCCAGTCACTTTTTTTCGGCCTAAAACTATCCTGATTTATTCATACCCTTTAGAGCCATTTTATAAACCAGGATGGTAGTAGGATCATATATTTTATTTCTGCCAATTTTATGAAGCAGGATAAATTTATTTTTTTACTTTCAGGTCCATTCCACATTTGGAACATTTGCCTGGCTTATCGCTGGTTACATCCGGGTGCATCGGACAACTGTACATTTTCATAGTCTCCATTTTCATTTGCTCCTTTTTTGTTTTGGTCATATCCATTCCGCATTTAGAACATTTACCGGCATGATCACTGGTTACATCGGGATGCATTGGACAACAATAGGAGGTTGACTGATGCTCCATTGCTTTCAAATTCATACCGCATTTAGAACACTTACCAGGCGTGTCGCTGGTTACATCCGGGTGCATCGGACAACCGTACATTTTCATGGTCTCCATTTTCATTTGCTCCTTTTTTGTTTTGGTCATATCCATTCCGCATTTAGAACATTTACCGGGGTGATCACTGGTTACATCGGGATGCATTGGACAACAATAGGAGGTTGACTGATGCTCCATTGCTTTCATATTCATACCGCATTTAGAACACTTGCCAGGCTTGTCGCTGGTTACATCCGGATGCATAGGACAACTGTACATTTTCATATGCTTCTTTTTTGTTTTGGTCATATCCATTCCGCATTTAGGACATTTTCCAGGTTTGTCACTGGTTACCTCGGGGTGCATGGGGCAGGCATATTTCATTTTTTCAGGTTGCTGCCCGGTAGTTTTAGATTTACCGGATGGTTCGCCCTGGGCGAATACCAATACAGAGAAGATGGTTAAAGCTGCCATCATCAGCATTTTGATTGTTTTCATTTTTTTAAATTTTTATGTGAAGGGATTAATTGAAATTTCGGGCATACAGGAATGCCAAAAGCCCGACAAGTAATTTGCCTGGCCAATTCAAAAAATGGAAATCTATATTCGGAAATCGCAGTTGCGGATATAAACCGCCACCCCACTATTTCGGGGAGGTGCGTTGCTGAGCGGGTTTTCTTCTGTTAGGGTAGGTAAATCAACAGCGGGGATTTCAAAAAATGAAACCAGTAATGCATCTGCTGTTAACGGCACTGTTTGAAAAGCTGTTTCGGTATGCTTTTGATCAGTATCGTTTTTTATGAATTTGTGCTCATCCTTACAGCAGCCATTCGCTTTTTTTACTGATTGTTCCATGCCGCATTTTCCGCATGTTTTGGAATCCTTTTGTCCAAGACCCCAATCTGCCAGCTTCCCCATGCAATAGTGCATATGTATAGTAGCACCAACAGAAGTGCTCATATACAAAAGGGTTAATATGGCTACCAGGAACTTTTTCAATAATGTAAAAGTATCAACTAATTTTTGTAAAGAGATGTTATTTTTATTGCAAGCTACCTTATTAAACGCCACAGCAATAAAAAAATTATGCATTATTAAATAACCAACGGGGCTGAGGGATATGACTATGATCAGTTTTCTGTTTATTTAAGTAGGCCAAATTGAAACTTTCAAATTAGTCTCCACCGGATTATGAATGGTATTAAAAACTTTAAAAGATCAAAGTGGTCTGTTTTTGCCTTCTTTTTTTAAAACCGGATTTTATATGGGTTCAATGCAGCAGGCTTATCAATTAGAATCCTGTAATAGACCCATTACATTCACCAAAAAGGCCATCCTATCTGCATTTTACAGTCAATATCGGAATATGCATCCAATTCGTATCAATGCCTCTATTCATCCTCTAAATATTGTTTTTTTTGCGAATGGTATGCGATGCTCCTGGTATTTTGAAATCATACAATCAGCTGCTATCCGTTCATACAGCAGGGGTAAACTAAACCAGGGTGAAGCACCTATAGTTGAATATACCAGTTAGGGATATTTATATTATTAATCATACAGTAATATGATGTATATCATTGGCTATGGAAGTAACAGCCGGTATTTTTAATAGTTGCAAATTTAGATAGGTAAGAATAATTGCTTTATCAGCTGGCCTTTTGAACAATAGCAGGAGAACGAGGGGGTAAGTATTGGAAAAAGAGTATTGAATAGGTCAGGTTTTATAGAACAAGGACAAACCTATTTTTATTGATCACCCCCTTAAACCTTGTTATTATGAAAAAAATGCTGGCGGTTTTTGATGGATACAAAATGGAGGAAAGTACACTGCAATATGCTATTTGGTTAGCAAAGGCATCCAATGCACACCTGGTGGGTGTTTTTTTAGATGAATTTATTTACC
>JAYVUE010000059.1:0-9203 GCA_043788195.1 Chitinophagaceae bacterium | reverse complement strand
ATATAGAAGAAGCGAGGGATCTGTTCCAGGAAGTAATGATAGTTCTTTTTGCAAAGGCGGTATCAGGTGGTTTTGAGTTGCAATGCCTGTTAAAAACTTATATCTACTCGGTGGCAAGGCGTATCTGGCTTAAGCGGCTGCAACAACTGAACCGTTTTGGAATTAGGGTTGAAGGCATGGAAGAATCAGTTCCGGTTGAAGAAGAGTTGGAGACTCATGAAAAATTGAATGCTGATTTTATTATGATGGAGAATGCAATGAGTAAAATTGGTGAGCCTTGTAATAGTTTACTGACTGCCTTCTACCTTCAAAAAAAGAATATGCAGGAAATAGCTGCCAATTTTGGATATACCAATGCCGATAATGCCAAAACCCAGAAATACAAGTGTTTGATGAGGTTAAAGAAAATATTTTTTACACAGTATAAAAATGGACTATAAAATGGATGACATTTTAATTATAGAAGCTACAGAACGATATATACGGGGTGAAATGACACCACCCGAGAAAACTTTTTTTGAAGAAGTTAGAAAAAATGATTCCCAGGTTGACCAAATGGTGGTTGAACATATTTTTTTATTCAACGAACTTGATAAACATGCAGGTATCAAAGCCTATAAACATGCGATTCATGAAGTAGAAACTAAACTCACTGAAGAAGGTGTTATCAGCAAATCACAATTAAAAGGGAAGGCAAAACTTGTTTTTCTTTGGAAAAGATATAAGCGCAATATTGCCGTAGCCGCAACTATTGCAGGATTGGTTTCATTGATCACTACAGGGCTGATCATTTCTTATAGCAATAAAGTTGGTAACAGTAATATTGTTGACCTTTATGCCAAGATCAAAAAAACAGAAATAAAAGTTGATCAGTTAGCGAATAACTTAAATGCCAAACAAACGCCTAATCCCACGCCTAATCCTGATTATAGGGCAACGGGTTTTTTAATTGATGGCAGTGGTTATTTAGTTACCAATGCCCACGTGGTAAACAAAATGAAAACCATTTTCGTAGAAAATAATGAAGGTAAATATTTCAGTGCTATTTCAGTTTTTACTGACCCTACTTCCGACCTTGCCATTTTAAAGATCAGCGACACGGCTTTTACTACAATTTCCAATTTGCCTTACAGCATCAAAAAAAATAATTCAGATCTTGGTGAACAAATATTTACCCTTGGTTATCCACGTAGCGAAATTGTTTATGGCGAAGGTTACCTAAGTGCCAAATCAGGTAATGATGGCGACTCAACAGCATACCAGATATCAGTTTCGGTAAACCCCGGAAACAGTGGCGGACCTGTAATGAATAAGAACGGTGAAATAATCGGCATCATCACTTCTAAAAACTCAACTGCTGATGGTGTTGTATATGCAGCCAAATCAAAAAATATTTTCAGTCTTTTGGAAAAATTAAAAAAAGCAGGTGATCTTCAAAATGTGATCAAATTGCCAACAGGCAACGGCTTAAAAGGAATGGAAAGAATACAGCAGGTGAAGAAGATGGAAGAATTTGTATTTATGGTGGTGGGTAATTAAGAGGAATTTATAATTTGGAATTAGTAATTTGCAAACCAGTATACTGACTCAATTCTCAATTCTCAATTCTCAATTCTCAATTCTCAATTCTCAATTCTCAATTCTCAATTCTCAATTCTCAATTCTCAATTCTCAATTCCCAATTCTCAATTCCCAATTCTCAATTCCCAATTCTCAATTCCCAATTCCCAATTCTCAATTCTAAATTCTCAATTCCCAATCCCCAATCCCTTTCCTAACTCCATAACGACTCCGGGTACTCCCCTCCTTCCACCAATTTATCTACACTGGCTTTTACAACAGGTGCATCTTCTTTATAGGTAACACCAAACCATTGTGCTGATGTAGGGATCACTTTAATACTTCCGCCATGATTATGCATGAAATCTTCAGCTATGATAGGAATAAAAAATTCGGATTTCAGGTTATGCATATTATCTTTTACAAACTGGTGAAACAATTTTTCTATTGCTGCAAATAATGTTGGATGAAAGCACCAGAAATTCATTGACACACTGGAATTAAAAGGCACTTCTTGTTTAGTTTCATCCTGTTCGTATACAATTGCATCTTTTTCACGGTAAATTTTTGTTCTTTCGTTGATACTGATCAGATCATTATCACTATTCACTTCACAAACGCCCCGACTAACCGTACCGTGCTCACTCAGGGTTTTAGATAACTGATATCCTATAATTGCGTATTTTTTTTCGTTGCAATGATGTTGTAAAAATTCAGCGGCTTTTACAAAAGCATCATAACCATAAAAATCATCTGCATTAATAACAGCAAATGGTTCCTTTACAACATTTATAGCACAAAGCACAGCATGACCTGTGCCCCATGGTTTGGTTCTGCTGCCCGGCACTTCCATTCTATTCATGTATGAATCCATTTCCTGGAAAACATATTCGGTCTTTATTTTCCCTTTCAATTTGGGTTCAAAAATGGCTTTAAAATCATCTGCAAAATCCTTACGAATGATAAAAACAACTTTGCCAAAACCAGCACGAACTGCATCATAGATCGAATAATCCATTATGGTTTCACCAGATGGACCAAAGGCCTGTATCTGTTTCATGCTACCATAACGACTGGCCATTCCGGCGGCAAGTATTAATAAGGTGGGTTGCATATAGCTCAATTAAAAATTAATGATTAAAAAATAATAATTCATTTTTGCCAAGCGAAATTACTATAAACCCTTTCATTATTATCAAAATGCTTTTTGATATTGCCAACATAAGTATTGATACACTAACCGATGATGCGTTTACCCAAAAGCAGGTTACAGTTGATATTTTAAGGCTGGATAAGATACACCCCATTGTATCCGGTAATAAATTATTTAAGCTGTATTATTTTTTAGAAGAATGCATTAGTTCTGATCACAAAACCCTGCTCACCTTTGGCGGTGCTTATTCCAATCACCTGGCAGCAACTTCATTTGCCTGTCATTCATTGGGTATAAAAAGTATAGGCCTTGTAAGAGGTGAAAAAACAGCATCTCTTTCTGAAACATTAAAGCAATGTCTTGCAAATGGAATGCAATTGAAATTTATTTCACGTACGGAATCTGCAGGGAAAAAAGAAACATCATTTATCATTGAATTACAAAAAGAATTCGGAGAATTTTTATTGGTACCAGAAGGTGGTTATCATAAAAAAGGTGTGCAGGGTGCGGCGCTGATCCTGCCTTCACTAACCAACAACAACTATACACATATTTGTATAGCTGTTGGCACTGCTACAACACTGGCGGGATTATTACTGGCTGCTCAACCGGGGCAAACTATAACAGCCATCCCGGTATTAAAAAATTTTACAGATATAAATGAAAGGCTGCAATACCTGTTGGGTGATACCATCAAATTAAAACAGCTGCAGGTACTCGGCAATTATCATTTTAACGGATATGCAAAAAAAAATGAACCCCTTATTGAATTTATGAATCAATGCTGGCAAAAGTTTCAGTTGCCGCTGGATTTTGTTTATACGGCCAAAATGTTCTACGGGGTTGTTGACACCATAAAAAAAGATCATTTTCCAAAAGGAAGTAAGATCCTTTGTATCCATACGGGCGGTTTGCAGGGAAATCTTTCATTGCCTGTGGATACTTTATTATATTGATTCATTTAACATCACTTTATCTTTGCGCATTAAAAAATAATTATAATTTGCTTTACCAACTATGCGTAAGATCCTGTTTTTTCAATTTTTTTTTAGCATTACTTTTTTCTATATATCATTTGCGCAAAATGCACTTCCCCATATTTCTTTAAAAAATTATAATGGCAAGATCATAATCAGTTGGCTAAATCAATACCACAGGGTTGCCAAATCAGTTTATATTCAGTGTTCGTACGACAGCCTTAAAGATTTTTCAACCATTGCCTCCATGCTCTATCCCGAAAATATTGAAAACGGTTATGTAGATAACAAACCGCTTTATAAGAATACTTATTACCGCGTATTTGTTGCTTTTGCCGGCGGCTCCTATGTTTTCAGTGAAGTTAAAAATTCGGGAAAAAGCGAACCCCTTTACGAATTAAACAGTGGGGATAGCATTGCCATGGCATTACTAAAACAAATAATAAAACCTCATAACAACTACATTTATATCGGCCGGGAAAACAATGTTATCATTGAACTGCCTGATGCTGAAATAAAAAAATACAGTATTAAATTTTATGATGATTCTACCAACCCAATTTTTGAACTGCACAAACTGACTGAGTCTTTCCTTACGCTTGAAAAAGTAAATTTTTTACACGCCGGATGGTATTATTATGAAATATATGAAAATGGAAAGCTGGTAGAAAAAGATAGATTTTATTTACCAAAGAATGAAAATGTTCAACCGGGTACAAAAAATGAAAGAGGTGGTAAAAATAATTAGCGCTTATCCTTTAGTTTAAAAAAGAATCAAACACTTTTTCAAAATTCTTTTTAAGTTTTTCTTTTACTTCATTAAAATCAACAAAAAAACCTAACTCCTTTTGCATAGAGGTTACCTGCTTGTTTTGTATCCCGCAGGGAATAATATTATTGAAATAACTAAGGTTGGTATTTACATTCAAAGCAAAGCCATGCATTGTTATCCAGCGGCTGCAACGCACACCTATGGCGCATATTTTTCTTTCCTGCCCTGCAATATCAGGTGCTATCCAAACACCCGTTTCACCTTTACTGCGGCTGCCTTTTATTCCATATTCGGCTAACGTTAAAATAACTATTTCTTCCAGGTTACGCAAGTATCTGCCAATATCAGTATAATAATTTTCGAGGTCTAATATCGGGTAACAAACTATTTGCTGTAACCCATGAAAAGTAATATCACCTCCCCTGTTGGTATTGAAAAAACTGATATTGTTTTGCAGCAGTTCTTCATCGCTCATCAGCACATTTTCTTTTTTACCACTCTTCCCCAATGTATACACAGGTGGATGCTCGCACAACAAAAAGTAGTTTGTGGTTTGTAGTTTATGGTCAATTGCCAATTGCCAATTGTCCATTGCCCACTGCCCACTGCGAACTGTTGACTTTATTTTCACGTTCCCTTGCAACAACTCCTCCTGGTAGTCCCAGGCTGCTTTATAGTCAATAATTCCCAGGTCTTTAAATATCACTGTCTGCTTATCCAATGCAATGGTTTAATTTGCAAAGATAAAGAAAGCTGCTATGTATTAGCCTTTAGCTTTTAGCAACAGCTCGCAAAATAAAGAGATCAGGAATTAGGAAACCGGTGCTAAAAGCTAACAGCTTAATAAACTATAACAATGAAAGAAGAACTCACTCAACTCGAAGAAGATCAACCCGAAATAGACGAGTTGTATGAAAAGCTGACCCTTACCATCGACAAAGGCCAGGAACCATTGCGCATTGATAAATTTTTAATGAGCCGGATTGAGGGTGCTACACGAAATAAAATTCAACAAGCCATTGATAACGAAATGGTGCTGGTGAATGATAAGCCGATAAAAAATAATTACAAAGTAAAACCCCTTGATAAACTAATTGTTTTTGATAGTCATGCGCCCGAAGGTTCGGATATTGTTCCCGAAAATATTCCGCTAAATATTACCTACGAAGATGATGCTATCATGATCATTAATAAACCCGCCGGGATGGTGGTTCATCCCGGAAGCGGCAATCCCAATGGCACTTTGATAAATGGAATTGCCTATTACCTGAAACAACAAAACCCCAATTTAAATGAAGATGAGCTGGCTCGTTTTGGCATGGTACATCGGATTGATAAAAACACTACCGGATTGCTGGTAATTGCAAAAAATCAAAAAGCCATGACCAACCTGGCGAAACAATTTTTTGATCATACTGTTCACCGCCGTTACATTGCATTGGTATGGGGCGATTTTGAAAAAGATGAAGGCACTGTAAATGCGCACGTAGGCAGGCACCTGCGTTTTAGAAAATTATTTACTGCTTATCCCGAAGGTGATCATGGCAAAGAGGCCATCACGCATTATAAAGTTTTAGAAAGATTTAATTACGTAACATTAGTTGAGTGCAGGCTGGAGACAGGCCGCACACACCAGATTCGTGTACACATGCAACTGATCGGCCACCCGCTTTTCAATGATGATTTTTATGGTGGCGACAGAATTGTAAAAGGAACCGTGTTTACTAAATACAAACAATTTGTAGATAATTGTTTTGCCCTATGCCCACGGCAGGCCTTACACGCTAAAGAATTGGGCTTTATTCATCCCGATACACACCAACCCATTCATTTTGAAAGTGAATTACCAACTGATATGGCAGCGGTGATTGAGAAATGGAGAAAGTATATCGGGCATAAAGAAGTTTAGTTTACTGTTAATTTTTCAATCTCCAGTTTTCTTGCATCATTCAACTGCTTTAACCCTTGTTGTATAAGCAGGAAAGCAATAAACCAGGAAATAAAACCAAGTATCAAAAATTTCACATCAACGATTAATGGCAATGAAATAATTGAAAAATTGGAGTTCCAGGTAAAATGCAATAAAACACTGGTGGCAAATACTCTTAAAAATTTTAGCGAACCTAACATACTCCATTTAAATTTACCTTCTCCTTTTACCAGCCAAAGTGCTGCTGCTGCATTGGCAGTCCATACTACATGCATAAAAGGAGCCAGCAGCCCTCTTAAAATAATATTATCAACACCTGCATTTGCCCCATTTTGTATGGTTTGTTCAAAAGCATAACCTGCACTTTCAAATGCTTCAAAACCTGTTCCAATGGCTGCTCCAAGCAATAATCCATTTAATATCCACCGATGCTTCAGCGACTTGCTAAAAAGGAAAATTACAATAAGTAATTTCGCAGGTTCTTCAATTAATGCTGCACCTGCTGCACCAAATGTTGTACTAATAAATTCCAGGTTACTGAAAAAAACCAATGCTACTAAAAGCGAAGCAACGCCACCTAAAAAAACCAGGGCGATTACAACAAAAATAGAAATATTCCTGGGCGCATTCATCTCTAAAAAAAACACCAATGTAGCCAGGGGAACAGCAAAAGAACCTACAAACATAAGATCTGCAAGCAGCTTTAAATTTCCAAATGTTCTGAACCCAATTAGTAATAAAACAGAAACGATCAAAGCAATGGCAAGCAGTCGCGAAAAAAGCCATGGTCTTGCCCATGCAGTTTCTATTTCGGTAATGGCAGGTATATGCTTACTTGTTCCTGTTACCATTTGCTCTTCCATATCTGCGAAGCTGTGTTTCTTAAAAATATTGGAGAAAATATGTCTAAGTTTAAAATCTTTTAATTCATCTAAACCAATAATTGAACTAAAATGACTTTGAATACTTTTTTTGCCGATTGGTGTAAATGAACCTGTGCTTTCAACTTCTACAATCATAGCCCGCCAGATAGAATTACCGATCTTTAGCAGGTCATTTGGTTTTATTGAACCCGTTATTACAATATTACTGTTTAGTTTTACAGGGGCACTGCAACTGGTTGCATCAAAATAAAGGATCCCATCATTATTGGTAAAAATAATTTCGCCTGTGTGTAATTTAAGTTCAAGAATACCCTTTATTTTTTTCCCGTCCTCATTGGCTAAAGTAATGCCTTTACCATTTTCAATTTCTATTTTCAGATGGTCGTCTTTGCCATCAATACATTCTAATATAATTGTAAGATCAGCTGTACTCATAAACTAAGTTTTTGATAATTAAAAAATCCAGATCCGGATATTAAGCAAAAGATAAGGAATTTCAGATTACCACTAACTTAAAATACTTAACATAGTTTCAGATATATTTTTCGTACACACTAATGTTTTCATCAGTGAACTTAATATTTTTTCAGGTAGCCACTAATAGCACAAATGAAAGTGTAAATTCGTGTCATTAGTGGCCAACAAAAACCAAATGATCAAATTCTCCGCAACCATAGAAAAATTTGATGCACAAGGTGAAAAAACCAGGTGGAGTTATATTATAATTCCGGCAGCCACAGCAAAAAAGATAAATCCCGGTGTTAAAAAATCTTTCCGTGTAAAAGGTAAATTAGATGAATTTGAAATTGATAAAGTGGCCCTGATACCCATGGGCGAAGGCGATTTTATCATGGCCATCAATGCGGGTATGCGTAAGGGTATTGGCAAACGAAAAGGCGATACCATAAAACTGCAACTACAATTGGATGATGCTCCGATACTGCCTCCCGCCGAATTAATGGAATGCCTGGCAGATGAACCTGCAGCACTTAAATATTTTAATTCACTCCCGCAAGGCCATAGAAATTATTTTACCAAATGGATCGACAGTGCAAAAACAGATGTTACCAAAACAAAAAGAATTGTACTGGTTGTAAAAACCATGGTCAGGAAAATGGACTTTGGTGCGATGCTGAGAGCAGAACAGGAGGAACGGAAAAAATTATTTGGGTAGATAACCCTTTTGATCTCTTCGGGAAACTTAGCGCCTTTGTGCCTTTGCGGTAAAATATGCATAACCGCAAAGTCGCCAGTACGCAAAGGGCCGCTAAGAAAGCAACCCATTATAACTACCTTATTAAAATAGTTGTCCCCTTTTGTTCTATCCTTTTTCCTGTATCACGGTTAGTGTATTGCAATATCCACACATAAGTACCGGGATCTGCGCCCTGGCCTTTAAAACTACCATCCCATTTTTTTGTCCAGTCACGGGTTTCAAATAATAATTGTCCGAAACGATTGTATATCCTGAACAAAAGATCATTGGCCTTATAGGCATTCAGCGGGTACAGGTAATCGTTGAGTCCGTCATTGTTGGGAGTAAAAGCGTTGGGTACTGCGATATAACAATTATTTGTAAGCAATATTTTTTGAGTGGCAGTATCTGTACAGCCATAATTATTTTTTACTACCAGTTGTACAAACACAGAAGTGGTAACAAAAGGACTGATGAATGATTGGGGCGGAGGTGATTGAAAATTACTGATATTACCATTATTAAAATTCCAGTTCCATGAAACAATATTGCCGGTACTTTTATCTTTAAAAAAAGCCTTGTCACCCGGGCAAATAAAAGATGATGTTTCAAAAGCTGCATCCAGGTAATTATCCAATAGAATTGTTATTACAGCACTGGTATCACTGCATACTCCATTGGAAACAATCAGTTGCGTTTTCTTATTTCCAAAAGAACCATAAAGTATGACCG
>JAYVUE010000058.1:0-2945 GCA_043788195.1 Chitinophagaceae bacterium | reverse complement strand
ATCATGTTTCCTACGTTGAAGATGTCTCCCCTAAGTTGAATAGTATGCCTGTTTTTACCAAAGTTGTGAAAAAATTCTACCAACACAGAAAGATCAAATCTTGAAAGCATGGGTTGTAATACTCCATTTCTTTGAACAACCTCGCCCCTGTGGCTTTTTAAAAAACCATTGTTTTGTATGTATGCTTCAAAAGCATCTTTTTGCTGTTGAACGGTAAAAGGAACAGCACCTGTTATTGCATCAAAATTCATTTCAGACTGGTCTTTTGGTACATACAATAAATCATTGCCACTTATTCCATCACCGTTCATATCGTTTGAATAACCATAAGAAAACCTACCCAAATTTTGCGACTGGCCAAATAATGAAATTTGAATAGCTGCGAGTTTGGCTATTTCTTTTCTGTAAGTAATGTTACCAATTATACGGTGCGTAATATCATTATCACTAAAAGAGTAAGATGGCAGGTTGTTGCCATTAACTGTTCTGGTAGAAGTAAAGCTGCTGAAAGCAATAGTACTTGCACTTGAATAGTCTTTTGTACGTCCGAAATTGTATGCCAGCATCCAGCTAAGGCCTTTTTGTAATGGTTTTTCTAATTTAATAGTAACACTTGTATTAGCACCATAAGGGCGGCTTGATAATACAGTGGCATCAGTTACGTTAGGATTTATTCTTACAGCTGATGAACTACCTGCAAATCTGGGACGGTTATCGGGGCCGGTAAATGTAGTTGTTGAAACTTTTTGGTTTGCATTGTAATAGAAAATATTGCTGATACTCTGTGTAAACAGGAACTCGGCAGAGCCAACTATACCCCACGGCATTTTTTGATCAACTGCAAAATTTGTTCTAATTACCTGCGGGAAACGGAAGTTTTTTTCAATAGGCGCAATATTATAGGTTGATGCCGGTGTACCAGGATTTGGTGTGGGTGCATTACGCAGAATATTAGGGCTGAAAGGATAAGCCAGCGTATTATCCTGGTTAATTTGCCCGGACTGCATACCATTATTTCCAACTGCATTACTTACGAATACAAATGCGGGGCGGCCACTAAATAAACCCAATCCACCACGTATCTGCGTTTTCTTATCTCCGTTAACATCTAAATTAAAACCAAACCTTGGGTTAACCATTAATTTGGCAGATGGAAGCTGGGAGGTACTTAATTTAGTAGGTGCACCGGTTTCATCAACAAAATTGTAACCCGCTACCTGTGGATTTTCTACTGCATTTGATGTAAAAAAAGGTACATCAAAACGAACGCCTAATGTAATGTTCAGATTATCTTCAATCTGCCAGTCATCCTGAACATAAGCACCTATATTTTTTGCTTTTGTTACTGCATTCCATATTTGGCTGCCAGCTAAATTACTAAAACCTAAAATGTATCTTCTTAACTGAACAGGGTTAGTTGCCATATTTGGATTTGCCAGGTATGCGTTGGCAGATGTATAAAAATCGGCAAGGCTTTTAAATATATATTGTCCCTGAATTTGAGGAGTAAACTGGTTGAAGAATTTAAATGATTCAAAATTTGCCCCGGCCGAAATAGTGTGCTTACCATTATAAAAGGTAAAGTTATCAGATGCCTGCCAGGTATCTGTAAATAATTTATTGTTGGGCGTAAAGGATTCTGCACCAAAAGAAATATAGTTTCTGTCGGCAGTGGTACCATCTAAAATATCAACCAATGGGAAAATTTTTCCTCCCTTAATCGCCCTGTAATCCCTGTTTGCAGTCCATCCAAAAATTAATTCGTTAGAAACTTTATTGCTGATACGGGTATTTAACTGTCCTATCAGTGAGTAAATATCATTATTAATTTCGTAGTTATTATTAGAGAAATTCATGGTGTTTAAATTGCTCTGCCTTGAACCTCCCAAAACACCCGAAGAACTTGCACCAATGTCTTTGAAGGCCCTCAACGAATTAAAACGTACACTGAATTTATTTTTTCTGTTTATATTCCAGTCAACCTTTGCTAAAATTTTGTAGCTCTTTGTAATATTATTATAGCCTTCGTATTTGCCCGGATCGTAGCCAAAATTGGTGTTTAAGTAAGAAGCCAATGCATCCAAATCTGTTTTTTTAACCCTTGAAACATTGGTTTGTCCTGTGTTAGAACCATTGTCTGAAACAAATGCAGTACCTGGGTCGCTTCTTTTTTCATTTTCGTAGTTTACAAAAAAGAACAACTTATTTTTAATAATTGGCCCGCCAACACTTCCTCCAAATTGTTTTACATCAAAATCTGAAATGGTAACAGGGGTTTTACCATCGGGCCCTGCTTTAGTGCCAACAAAATGCTGATTACGTTTATTATAAAAACCAGAACCATGAAAAGTGTTGGTACCGCTACGGGTAACAGCGTTAATACTTGCACCGGTAAAACCAGCATCTTTAACACTATAAGGAGCAACATTTACTTGTATTTCTTCAATAGCATCTATCGAAATTGGAGACGCACTTGTTTGGCTGCCCGGCAGGGCCTGCAAACCAAATGAATTGTTGAAGATAGAACCATCAACAGTTAGATTAATAAAACGGTTATCCTGCCCGGCAAATGAAGTACCATTTGCCTGTGGAGTTAATTTGGTGAAATCAGTTATACTTCTTGAAAGGGTTGGCAATGCTGCAATTAACCTTCTATTTATGTTGGTAGAGGTACCCTTTCTGTCTTTAGAAATAAGTGAGCTTTTTCTTGCAGCCCCTGCTACTACAACTTCTTTAAGGCTTGTATTAGCATCGGTTAATACTACATTTATTTTTGAGGCTTCACCTAACTGAACGTACACTTCAGTAATTTCCTCAGATTTGAAACCTACGAAGCTTATAGTTACTTTGTAAGGGCCGCCAATACGTAAGCTAGGCACATTAAAAATGCCGTTTTTACCAGAAACAGATCTGTACACCGAACCCGAAGGCACATGCAATACTTC
>JAYVUE010000057.1:0-8433 GCA_043788195.1 Chitinophagaceae bacterium | reverse complement strand
CCCAATCGCAGCCAATAGGTGCACCAGGCGGCATTTCTTTATGTATTGTTGGCTTTGCTTTTTCCGGAGATCTCATTCTTTCCAACGCTAAAATAATGTTGGCCAGCTGAGTTTCATCTTTAACAATTTTCTGTTGTTCTTCTAAATATTTTTTAAAATCATTTAAAGCTTTTTGTACAACTGCTTTACCTGCAAATGAAGTATTATCGTCAACACTAACTGATAACAAGTAAGTTAATAATACCTGTTCGGTTTGTTGCTGAATTAACTTTTCCAGACCCGTTCTTCTTGCGGCTTTCCATGTTTTATTCAGTAAAATAGTTATCATTTCGTTTAAGCCAAGGCCTCCGTTGGCGGTTTCGTATTGAACCATCCTGTTTATTCTTTCCGTATTAAACAAAAATGACAATGGGAAATCTGCAGCAGTTTCTGCCGGCGACAGTACATCAAATGCAAGCCCAGTTCTTTTCTTAAATAATTCCCTGGTAAAATTATATCCGGATGGCCGTGGAGGAATTAATTTTACAATAGCATCAGGTAACAATAAAAATTTAGGATCAATACAATCTATTACTGCGTTCAAAGCTTTTAACTGGTCTTCTTTGCTCAATGGTTTTGTTATTATCTGTCCATCTCCCCGTAAGGCATAGGTGTAGTTTAGGCCGCCTACCCATTTAGTAACAGCCTCCAACTGATAGCGATGATATAAATAAACAGGCACCAACACATCTTCGAGCAAAGCCATTGGCATTCCCGGGCGAATATTTTTTTCTCCAAACTGTGACAAAGCTTTATTTCTTACTTTATTTACTTCGCTTAATTCTTCAATTGGATTGTTGCCATTGTCCCACAAGTGAGCATATGGGTGAAGCCCACCTGCTGCCCTGGCATCACGATCGCTGATAAACTGTAACCCTTTTTTGATAGCATCGTTTAATATCTTATTTAAAGCCGCCCCTTCATTCACTGTATTAATAAAATCCTGGTAACCCCATGTAATTGAAACTTTATCCCATTCTCCGATCTTATCATCATATGCATTACTCAGATCAATTTCGCCGCTTGCATTTATCCTTGCCAATGGATGAGGATAGTCCATTACGCTTGCACGGTTGCTTACGCTGGATGCATAATTATGAACCAGCCCCAGGGTATGCCCAACTTCATGAGCTGATAATTGTTTTAATCTTTCCAATGCCATTTTCAGCATTTTATCATCAGCAGGTATTCCGTTTTCAAATGGTGCCAATAATCCCTGTGCGATCAAATAATCTTGCCGTACTCTTAGTGAACCCAACGATACATGGCCTTTAATAATTTCTCCTGTGCGGGGATCAACAACTGAAGCACCATAACTCCAACCCCTGGTAGACCGATGCACCCAGTTGATCACATTATAACGAACATCCATTGGGTCGGCACTGTCTGGTAATAATCTTACCTGAAATGCATTCTTATACCCGGCTGCTTCAAATGCCTGGTTCCACCATCCGGCACCTTCAAGCAAAGCGCTTCGTATAGGTTCAGGTGTTCCGTTATCTACATAATAAATGATCGGCTTTACCGGTTCGCTCATTGGGGCGTTGGGGTCTTTCTTTTTTAAACGATGGCGGATGATAAAATTTTTTTCAATAGGTTCATTTACCGGCGTACTGTAATCAAAATAAGAAGTATTGATAAAACTGCTTCTTGCATCAAATACTCTTGGCTGGTAATCATTATCAGGTAACTGAACAAAAGAATGGTGCATTCGTAAAGTGATCGCTTCTGTTGATGGAGTAACAGCCTGAACAAAATTTCCAACCGTTCCATCTGCATTGGTTAATGTAATTGTTGCTTCAATTTCTGTATTGAGAGGAAAATTTTTTGTTCTTTCAAAATAAATTGCAGAACGGCTTTTATCAAAAGTATAACTACCCTGGTTAGCCGCTTTTATTCTGTTAGCTACTCTCATAGCGTCTCTTAAAATAAAATCTGTAGCATCTACCAGCAGATGGCCATTACTTTCAGCTTCTATGGTAAATCCCCATAAAACAGATTGGGCAAAAGATTGTTCCACAGCCCTTTTTTCATTGGTGTTATTGGTAATGGCCCGGTAAGCATAATTGGGCTCAATCAGTAATACCTTTCTTCCCACTTTTGTAAACTTTACAATTCTTGTTTCTCCTAATAACCCCCTGTCCAGCCCAATATCATTTGACCCTAAGCCGGCAGGTAAGGATTGCTGGTATAAGATTTCGCTATCGGGTTTATCAATTTCAAGCCATATTTTACCGGCAGCTTCTTCCCAATAAAAATTGAGGAAGCCCGGCTGCAGTTTCATATCTTTTGTTTTTTCTTCGATACCCGACAATCCTTGCTTTCCGGCAGGCAGGTTTTGAGCAGATAAAAAAGAAGGAATAACAAACAGCAATAATAACAATAGTTGCATGGCGTAAGTTTTAAATGTGCAACAAGTTAATGAATGATGAGAAAAGAAATGACGGAAATAGTTTCGGATATTGCTCAAATCTCTTTGTTGCTCTTCCACCACCTGTATCCTAAAATCCCTGCAATGGCAAAGGGAGCCAGCATTAAGTAAAGAATTCCCTGGTTAAGCCCCTGTGCGGGTTTTTCTCCTAACTGTAAAGCAGTTTTTGCACAAACTGAGCATTGCGCATTTACTTTTATAGAAATTGCGGATAAGCAAAAAACAACTAATAGTATCGTATAAAAAAGTTTCATTCTGGCTACAAAGTTAAGGTGCTCCAGGATATTTAAAATAAATATTAAACAGAATTTAACGGTGTAATTTGCATAAAAAGACAAAGATACTTTTACTTTGCCTTAAAATATAGTTTACATATGATAAAAAGAATTTTACCTTTTATTACCGGTTCATTATTATTGTTTTTGTCTGCTACTGCCCAGCCTAACAAAAGGGCATCCGCTTTTTTTAAGAAGGGTATCGAATTTAAAAATCAGAATAAACTTCCCGAAGCGATGACTGCATTTAAAAATGCTATCTTATTAAAAAAAAATTATGATTCGGCCTATGCAGAATTGGGTTACCTGTTTGTAAAATTTGGTATGTATGATTCTGCGATTATTAATTTTAAAAAGGCCCTAACCCTAAATCCCAATTTATTAGAAACGCATCTTGCTTTTGGCGACGTATATAGAAATTATAAACCAAATTTAGATTCGGCTATTATATGTTTCATGAACGCCTACAAAATTGACAGCTTAAATAAAATGACATTGTACCAAATAGCCTGGTGTTATAATTCCAAACAATTGTATGAAAAAGCCATTTATTATGCTGCAAAAGCCCTTGATCTTGATAATACTTTCAGGGCTGCATACAGTGAACTTGCGCATGCTTACCACGCATCAAAAAAATATGCCGAAGGCCTTGAGCAGTTTAAAAAAAACATAGCAATATCTCCGGTTGACCTGTCCTATTTTTACTCGGGATTGATTTATACAGAATTAAATCAGAAAGAAGAAGCATTAAAAATGTATGAAAGCCTTGAAAAGTTAAACCCTAAAATGGCGGCTAACCTGAAGAAAAAGATTGATGCAATGAAATAATTCTTTTAAAAACTAAGACATATGTGTTCTGGCTACACAATCACCAACATTATTTATTAATTAACCCCACTAATCAGTGTTTATATTTTACGTCCTGATATCAGATATTAGTGCATCATTTTGAAATATTTCCTGGTCAAAGAATTTGGGATCAGTTATAAAAGCATTTAATTCTCCTTTTAGAATTGTAGCCGATAACAGATCATCGGCCCTGTATACAACAGGTGTTTGGGTCATCACCAGTTTTTTGGCAGCCTCCAGCGATATAGCATAAGCATGTGTACAATCATGAAACCCCGCTTTTTTTAAATGACTGCTAAAAGGCAGTGGCAGCAAATTTTTTATCATGGTATAACTCCACTTCATCAATCCAAGGCTGCTGAATATTTTATAAAAAAATTGTTTAACTTTTAAATTTGTATTTACTTTTTCATTTTTTAAATAACCAAGGTATACCAGCTCCCAATCTACAGGCAATTCATTTAAAACACCGGGTAATAAATTAATGTCATTATACAATGGCAAAACATCGTCTTCCAGGATCAAAATTTTTTTCCAGTTATTTTTAATCATCGACTCATACACATTCCTGTGTGTTAGTGAGCAGGCTACTTCTCCCAGGTTGAGCGCTTTACCCTGTCGCTGCAATTTTTTTGCCCGTTGTTCATCATATGTGCCATTTGATCTTACATCCTCAAGATCCATTTGCAATTTATCAGCGCCCCAGAAATAGTCAAAATTTAATCCCTGCAAACGTTGCTCTACCTGTTGATGCCTGCCGGTAAAGCGGGGTATAGAGACAACGAATATTTTATCAAAATACTGTTGTAAAAAAGATATAGTAGCAGCAGGTATCAATAATGTGCAAGGTTTATTTTTTATAGATCAATTCGGCAATGTTACAAAAACTTTTGCCCCAGGCTTCCCAGTTCAGTATTTCTTCAAATTTTTTGCGGCTGTTTTTACAAAGCGCTGTGTATTTATCATTATCAAGGTAAATTTCCTGAATACTTTTTGCATAGTCTTTAGCGGTAGCTGAAAAGGGAAGTGCAAACCCATTGATCCCATTCTCAACATAAGACGATACGCCACCGGTATCAGTAGTGATAGACGGAATGCCATAAGCGCTGGCTTCACAAAAAGCAATACCAGCACATTCTGCACGGGTGGGTAAAAGTAAAAAATGGCTTTTATGAATGATCTCTTCTAATATTTTTTCTTCGGCAGGAATATTTTTGTTGATAAAAGGAATAACACTCACGTGGGGATCTTCGATGATAAATGGAGGAACACAACCAACAATAGTAAGCCTAACATTAAAATTATTTTTTTGCAACTGATAAAAAGTATCCAGTGCGATTTGTCCTCCCTTTCGTTCCCACTCTACACCTAAGAACAAAAGATTACATACTGCTGTTTTTTCTTTTTTTGTATCAGTTTCTGATGGCCATTTCTCCAGGTTTGCTCCTAGGGGCGCAACGCTGATCTTGTTTTCAGCTATGCCGTAATCATTTATTGCCGACGACTTTGCCCAATCAGAAGCCAGCATAATATGTGTTGATTTTTTGTATGTTCTTTTATCCAGTTCTATGCCCTGTTTGATATTATAATTGGCCAGGTCACGAAAACTTAAATAATAATGTTGCAGTTGCTGAAAAGTGGCATCTGCCAAATAAATTATTGGAATATCTGTGTTGCAATAAGCCAATAACTGGGGAGCGCCGGGGCAAAATAAAATATCTACTTTCCGTTTGGCCAGGTCTTTCTCCAGCTGTTTGCTGAAATATTTTGCATAACCTTTTAAAAATTCAACAGCTATTTTTTTATTCCTTATTTTTTGGACCTGCTTATGTAATATCAGGTATTCTCTTATATAAAAAATCCATTTGTAGTGAAATTGTTCTACCTGGTAATGTTTACTTATTTCTTTCCAGGCAAAGTAATAGGTACCTGACCATGCTGATTTATCTTCGGGGCTCCATCGTCCAACAAATCCAATTTTCATTTTTTATCAATTACTTTTTACGATAACAGAAACTTCCTTGCCATAAGATTATAGCTATTTTCAATGGTAAAAATATCATTTACATTCAGTTTACATAAATAAGGATCCCATGAAAAAGATTCCCATAAATGATGAAGGTAGGCTTCCGGAAAATCAGTTACCTGTTCAAACATATCCTGCTGCCCTTTTTTATTGTAAAGAGGATAATGAAATGCATAAGGGCCAACGATCGTAATTTTACCGGGATTTGCTGCAGCCAGTTTAATGGGCATAAATACAGAATGCTCATTCCAGTATTTATCTCTTCCCCTGGAGCGAAAGGTTGAATAGGTATCTAACCAAAGGTTTGCGAAGGCACTGTTTTTTTCTGCCAATAACACCGCATTGCACAATCCGTTTATTTTATTTTTAATGGGTGGATTTAAAAAAGATCGTATACTGTATTTTATTTTTTGGCGCCGGTTTTTAGGAATGTATTCAGGTTTTAATTCCTGTCCTATAATAAATGACTGATCGTATAATGAATGAAGCGGCTTTACACAGATCGTATCAAGATCAAGATACACACCGCCGTATTCTTTTAAAACCTGTAACCTTACAACATCAGCCTTGTGTGCTACATGGTATAATGGCCTACCCATAAAAATTTCTGGCGATTTTATTTTATTCAGTACCAGTAGTGGTTTGGCTTTATCCCACCATTCACCCGCTGGTTCAAATTCATAATGAAAATAAATTTTTTCGGGTTGGTTAATATCTGCAGCAGATTTAACAGCCAGGTAATGCGATAAAGAAAATGGCCTTCCTCCAAAATCTTCTGCCATCCCAAAAACAAAATGAAAAATATTGGGGATCATTATGCAAATTATGATTTTATCAGGTCATTACTAAATTATCAAAAAAAACCCCCGTTTAATGACGGGGGATACTATTGTAATAAAATTAAAATTTATACTGCTTCTGAAACCATCGATTTCTGTATACGCTTTCTGTCATCTTCATTTAATATCACTTTACGCATGCGGATATTCTTCGGCGTTACTTCAATACACTCATCCTGTTGAATATATTCCATACACTCTTCCAGTGTCATCAGGGTTTTTGGTGCAATTCTGCTTGCATCATCGCTGCCACTGGCCCTGTGATTGGTTAATTTTTTAGGCTCTGTTGCATTAACCACAAGGTCACCGGGCTTAATGTGTTCGGCAATAACCTGCCCTACATAAACTTCTTCACCCGGGTCTACAAAAAAAGTACCCCTGTCCTGTAATTTATCAATAGAGTAACCGGTTGTTTTTTCAGTATTTTTTGAAAGCAATACGCCGTTGCTTCTTCCGGGTATCGGGCCTTTCCATGGCCTGTATTCTGTAAAGCGATGTGCCATTACTGCTTCACCCGCCGTATTGGTCAGCATATTGCTACGCAGGCCAATTAACCCACGCGAAGGAATATCAAATTCCAGGTGTTGCATATCGCCTTTACTTTCCATTACCAGCATTTCACCTTTGCGTTGCGTTACAAGGTCAATAACACGTCCGCTGAATTCCTGTGGTACATCAACGACTAAATTTTCAAAGGGCTCACATTTTTTACCATCAATTTCTTTTACAATTACAGTAGGTTGGCCTACTGTTAATTCATATCCTTCCCTGCGCATTGTTTCAATTAAAATACCAAGATGCAAAATTCCCCGCCCAAATACCTGAAAACTATCTGCACCATCTGTGTCTTCTACTTTCAGTGCTAAGTTTTTTTCTGTTTCTTTCATCAACCTGTCACGCAAGTGACGTGAGGTAACAAATTTTCCATCTTTACCAAAGAAAGGAGAGTTGTTAATACTAAACAACATACTCATCGTTGGTTCATCCACACTGATCACCGGTAATGCTTCCGGAAATTCTGCATCACAAACAGTATCCCCGATATTAAATTCGTCCAGCCCTACAATTGCACAAATATCACCCGCACTTACTTCCGAAGCTTTCTTTTTGCCTAGTGCCTCAAAAGTATATAGTTCTTTAACCTTCATTTTTTTTATGCCACCATCAGCCTGTACCAGGCAAATTTGTTGCCCTTCTTTTATTGTTCCGCGGGCAACTTTACCTACTGCTATCCTACCTAAAAAAGAAGAATAATCCAAAGAAGTAATTTGCATCTGCGTGGTTCCTTCGTTTACTTTAGGTTCCGGTACAAATTCAAGAATAGCGTCCAATAAAGGAAAGATATTATCCGTTTCCGTTAGTGAAGTATTCATCCAGCCATGTTTGCTGCTGCCATAAATAGTTGGAAAATCCAGTTGTTCTTCAGTTGCATCCAGGTTAAAAAATAATTCAAACACCGCATCATGTACTTCATCGGGCCGGCAATTAGGTTTATCAACCTTATTGATCACCACGATAGGATGCAAACCAAGTCTTAATGCTTTTTGCAACACAAAACGTGTTTGGGGCATGGGGCCTTCAAAAGCATCTACCAGCAATAACACACCGTCGGCCATTTTTAAAACCCTTTCCACTTCTCCGCCAAAATCACTGTGACCAGGCGTATCAATAACATTGATCTTTATGTCTTTATAGGTAACAGATACGTTTTTGCTAAAGATGGTGATACCTCTTTCTCTTTCCAGGTCATTACTATCCATTATTAATTCACCGGTTTCCTGGTTATCGCGGAATATATTGGTGCTATGCAGTATCTTATCTACCAGCGTTGTTTTGCCATGATCTACGTGGGCAATAATGGCGATGTTCCTGATGTTCATTGAATTAAGCTTTTAGCTTCGTAGCTGTTAGCTGTTAGCGAAAGCACCGGGCTTATAGCTACGAAGCTAACAGCTATGGGCTGTTTTTTGAGGC
>JAYVUE010000056.1:0-4601 GCA_043788195.1 Chitinophagaceae bacterium | reverse complement strand
GTTACTTAATGGAAGCGCATGAGTTTTATGAAAAACATGGCGGATTAGCGATCATTGCAGCCAGGTTTATTCCTTTTATAAGAACATTTGCACCCATTGTAGCCGGTATTGTAAAAATGGATAGAAAGAAATTTTACTTTTTTAATATTGCGGGTTGTATTGCATGGGTTATCACGATGGTGTTCTCAGGATTTTATCTACAGAAATGGATCCTTTCTCAATTTGGTTTTGATTTAAAGGAACATTTGGAAATTATTGTAATTGGCATTGTATTAATTACTACGGCTCCGCTTTTAATAAAAGTATTTTTTGGAAAGAAGAAACCGAAAATTGATGCAAACAAATAAGCATTCCATTCCCATTTTTAATATTACAGTTATAGTAGCTGCCCTTGGCTACTTTGTTGATATTTATGATCTGTTGTTGTTCACTATTGTAAAAAAATCAAGTGTAATAGCTGTGGGTGCTACCGACGCAACTTTATTAGCGGATAGTACAAGGATAATTAACTGGCAAATGTTTGGTTTATTATTGGGAGGGATCATCTGGGGCGTTTTAGGAGATAAAAAAGGAAGATTGTCAGTTTTGTTTGGTTCTATCATTTTATACTCTATAGCAAATTTTTTTACAGGGTTTATTCAAACGGTTGACCAATATGCAACCTGCAGGTTTGTTGCAGGACTTGGGTTAGCCGGTGAGTTAGGTGCAGGCATTGCTTTGGTAAGTGAATTATTACCTAAAAATAAAAGAGGCGTTGGTACTTCACTGGTAGCAGGTATCGGATTGTTTGGTGCGGTAGCTGCTTATTTTACTTACCAATTTACTGATGAAAATTGGCGGCTTTGCTACAAGATAGGTGGTGGGCTTGGAGTTTTGTTACTCTTCCTGAGATTAGGTGTAGCCGAATCCGGAATGTATAACCAGTTAAAAATATCGAATGTACAAAGAGGCAATTTTTTTATGTTTTTCAATAATGCCAGGCGGTTTAAAAAATATATTCTGGCCATTTTAATTGGATTACCTACCTGGTATGTGATTGGTATACTCGTAAATCAAAGTGACAGGTTTGGCAAAGCTATATTCGGCAGCACTACCATCGACTCGGGCCGCTCGATCATGTTTGCTTATACTGCCATCGCTATCGGAGATATTTTAATTGGTTTGGTAAGCCAGTATTTTAAAAGCAGAAAAAAAGCGTTGTTATTATTTTACTTGCTCTGCGTTGTTTCTTTATTGATCTTCTTCAGCAGTTTTAATAATTCAGATGCAAGGATGTATGCAATTTGCAGTTTGCTGGGTTTTAGTACAGGTTTCTGGGCCATATTTGTTACAATGGGGGCAGAACAGTTTGGAACCAATTTGAGAGCAACAGCAGCCACCACAATTCCTAATATGGTAAGAGGTGCATTGCCTTTGATCAACCTGATGTTTTTAAACCTGTTTCAAAAAAACTGGGAATGGTCATTACTAAAAAGTGGAATGGTTACCGGCATAGTGGTGATGACAATAACGTTTATTGCATTTTATTTCACAGAAGAAACTTTTCATAAAGACCTTAATTATATTGAGGGAGAAGAAATGTTACCATAATAATAAAACAGGCATTGGCTAAATTCCTCATCATACGGTTTTCCTCCATCGGAGATATTGTTTTAACAACACCGGTTATACGCTGCCTTCGTAATAAGTTTCCGGAAGCTGAAATACATTTCTTAACAAAAAAATCATTCCGCAACATTGTTACTGATAATCCCAGTATCAATAAAATACATATACTTGCTGATAGTTTTGATTTGATGTTGCACGAATTGAAAATGGAGGAATATGATTACATTATTGATCTTCATCATAATCTTCGCACTTTAAGAATTAAACGTTTCTTAAAAAATGCAAAAGCATTTTCTTTTAATAAATTGAATGTTGAAAAATTTATTTATACCAATCTTAAAATAAATACCCTCCCTAAAAAGCATATTGTTGACCGTAATTTAGAAACAGTTGCTTTTTTTGGAGTTGAGAATGACGGACAGGGTTTGGATTATTTTATTCCGCAAAAAGATATTGTAAGCAATGCTGATATCCCTACCTCGCACTTGCATGGGTATATAGCTGTTGTGATAGGGGCAGCATTGGCTACTAAAAAATTACCCATTCATAAATTAAAAGAACTCTGTACTGCTATTGATCATCCAATTATTTTATTGGGTGGAAAAGAAGATATAGCTGACGGAGATCAAATAGCTGCCAGTGATGATATTAAGATCTACAATGCATGTGGTAAATTTAGTCTTAATGAATCAGCCGATCTGGTCAGGCGCTCAAAACTGGTGATCACACACGATACAGGGCTGATGCACATTGCTGCAGCGCTGCAAAAGCCGGTCATTTCTGTATGGGGAAACACAGTTCCTGCCTTTGGTATGTATCCTTATTATGGTGTGGCATCAAAGCAACATTTTGATATTGTGGAAATAAATAAACTTTGGTGCAGGCCCTGTAGTAAGATCGGTTATAATAAATGCCCTAAAGGCCATTTTAAATGTATGGAATTAATTGCTGTTAATGATATTGTAAAACTGGTTGACATGCGGCTACGACAATAATAATTGTTGTTGATTTGAGTTAGCAGTTTTGAAGATTTTTTATGAAGTACTTTTTTATTTTCATTTTCATTCTATCAGGCATAGCCACTTACAGCCAGTTCACCATTACAATCCAATGGCAGCCTGTTTCTGAAAATGTACCAGGGGATACGATGTATTATGATGTGGGAAAAAAATTAACTTGGAATGATTTTAGGGGAACCCCAGATCATAAAAGCATTGCAGCTGCTATAACTGCTTCCGGTTTTGGCTATACGATGGCAATGAATGGAAGGGGCAATAAGATAAATGTAGTTATAACTGTGTATTGCTTTTTTAATAAATCAAATTCCTGGGTAAAACGGGGTATGAAAAGTGATTATGGCCTATTGCACGAACAACACCATTTTGATATTACTTATTTACTCGCCTCCCGGTTCATACAAAAACTAAAAGCTGCTGTATTTACCCGCAATAATTATGAAACGTTACTGGATAAAATAAATAGTGACACTTATGCCGAACTGGAACAAATGCAAAATGACTATGACGGACAAACGAAAAACGGGCAATTAAAAGATGTACAGGGAGAATGGAATGAGAAAATAGACAAGTTATTAACTTTGGCCATCACAAATTAACAATCAACACCGGGATCTTCAACTCGTGCCTTACCGTGTTCACGGTTTGTCCATAAATAAAATCTTTTAATCCTGTATGACCATGAGCGCCCATAACCAGCATATCTGCATTAATGCCTTTTACGATACGAACAATTTCTTTTGCCCTGTTCCTGTAACCAAGATAACCTTCGGCATTTAATCCACGTTCCTGCAATTGGGCAACATATGAGTCCATTCTTTCCTTATCATTCCTTGTTTCATAATCATCACTTTCATTGCCAAATATTGTTGCAGATGTACTTTCAACTATATGGATGAGCAGGTAATGCGTATCTTCTTTTCCCTGTCCAATTGCGTAGGCTAGTAATTTCTCATCATTTACACTAAAATCAAGAGCAATTGCAACTTTTTGAAATGTGGGTATGTTAAGTGTAATGAGGTTATCCACCTGTGGATGTATTTGTATCGACGAAGGTAATTTTGTTTTGCTGATGAATGGATGTAAAATAATATACAATAATAAACCAAGGCAGAGAATCCCTGCAAGTACAACAAGGAGCTTAGGCCATAATACGGCGTTTTCAAAAACTCCGATTACTTCATTTCCCAGCATTTTTAAATTCAGAAATACCAATACAAAAGCAACCACCCATGACGCAATTTTGATCAGCGGCTTTATGGCAAAAATTCCCATTGTTTTTTTATCGCTTACAAAATGAATTAACGGGATGATGGCAAAACCCAATTGTAAACTCAGAATTACCTGGCTGAATATTAAAAGTTTATCTACATTTTCTTCGCCATAAATAATTATCACAATAAGTGCAGGAATTATTGCTAAGAGTCTTGTAATCAGGCGTCGTAATAATGGATTGATACGTAGGCTCAGGTAACCTTCCATTATGATCTGGCCTGCTAATGTACCTGTAACAGTGCTACTTTGGCCCGCAGCAATTAATGCGACGGCAAAAAGTACAGGTGCCATATTTCCGAGGAATGTTGGCAATAGCCGATGGGCTTCTTTGATCTCTGCTACCTGTGAATTGCCTGTTTTAAAAAATACTGTTGCAGCAACAATTAAAATTGCCGCATTCACAAAAAAAGCAAGATTCAATGCAATTGTACTGTCAATACGGTTAAACCTAATGGCTTGTTTAATGCCTGCATCTGAGCGTTCAATTTTTCTGGTTTGAACAAGCGCAGAGTGCAGGTATAAATTATGAGGCATTACGGTGGCACCAATAATACCAATAGCAATATAAAGTGCATCATCATTTAGTATACCCGGAACAAAACCTCTTGCTATTTCTCCGAGATGCGGTTTAGCCAAAATTATCTCGATCAAAAAAGATATGCCAATGATGCCTACTAATGTAATAATAAAAGCTTCCATTTT
>JAYVUE010000055.1:0-4876 GCA_043788195.1 Chitinophagaceae bacterium | reverse complement strand
AGATATCATCCACACCTTTTCTTTCATCCAGGTTTTTATAATTTGCAAAATCTTTCCATTCCCGGGTTTTATCTGCACCACGATAAATAATATAGGGTGCGGCTTTATAAAACAACCCCTGCTCAATAACTTTGGGATCTGCAAAGTTTACAGACCTGCAAATAGCAAAAATTTCTTTTAACGCTTTGGTAGCATTTAAAGAATCAGCATTTACGTCCTGTGCCTTTAAACAAACTGGGGCAAAAAAGCATAGAGAAATTAAAATAAAATATCTTACCAGCATTTCATCTTATTATTTATTAAGTATAAACGGCCCTGTTAAATTTCTAGTATAATGTAAAATTATAAAATCGGAAGCTTAAAAACTACTTTATTTCAACAACTTCCAACCCCGTCCGACCGGGTCATCCGGGAGGGCTTCAACTTTTCACTTTCAACCTTCAACCCAAACTTCCTACCTTTGTAATCTAAACAATTTTTTAAATGAAAGAAGTAGTTATTATATCAGCAGTTAGAACACCTTTGGGGAGTTTTGGTGGTTCTTTAAAGAGTTTTTCGGCAACACAGTTAGGAGCAATTGCAATTAAAGGGGCCATTTTTAAGGCAGGAATAAAACCAGCGGAGGTGAATGATGTATTGATGGGATGTGTAATACAAAGTAACCTGGGCCAGGCACCGGCAAGGCAGGCGGCTAAATTTGCCGGTTTGCCTAACGAAGTAAACTGTACAACTATAAATAAAGTTTGTGCAAGTGGTATGAAAGCCATTTCGCAGGCTGCTCAAAGTATTATGCTGGGAGACGCTGATATTGTTGTAGCAGGTGGTATGGAAAGTATGAGTAATGTACCTTTTTACAGTGATACCATGCGTTGGGGAAATAAATATGGCAATGTAAATTTGATCGATGGCCTGGCGAAAGATGGTTTAACTGATGTATATGATGGTAAAGCCATGGGCAATGCTGCAGAACTATGTGCTTCAACCTGCGGAGTCAGCCGCGAAGACCAGGATGCATTTGCGATTGAGAGTTATAAGCGTTCACAGGCAGCAGTTAACACTGGAAAATTTGATAATGAGATCGTACCTGTAGAAATTCCGCAGCGAAAAGGTGATCCGGTAATGTTTGCAAAAGATGAAGAACCTTTTAATGTAAAATTTGATAAGATCCCCGAATTGAAGGGTGCATTTGTAAAAGATGGAACAGTTACAGCTGCCAATGCCAGTACAATGAATGATGGCGCAGCAGCATTAGTTTTAATGAGTGCAGATAAAGCAAAAGAACTGGGATTAAAACCCATCGCAAAAATTGTATCCTATGCAGATGCTGAGCAGGCACCAGAATGGTTTACTACCACTCCTTCAATTGCAGTACCAAAAGCTGTAGAAAAAGCCGGACTTAAAATGGAAGACATCAGTTACTGGGAATTAAATGAAGCATTTTCAGTTGTTGGTATTGAAAACAGTAAACGAATGAAATTAGATCCGGCAAAAGTAAATGTAAATGGCGGGGCCGTTTCATTGGGACATCCATTGGGCTGCAGCGGTGCAAGAATTATTGTTACACTGATCAATGTGTTAAAACAAAATAATGCCAGGTATTGTGCTGCAGGAATTTGTAATGGCGGCGGCGGGGCCAGTGCAATGGTGATTGAGAGCATTAATTAAAAAATTGTGATGCTTTGTGTATCACTTTTTTTTTGCTTAATTTTATAAGATGGACAATGATAAAAATTCATATCGTTTGGATAAAACTTTTTTTCAGGCAATGACCGCTGAGGAGGCGGACAATTATCAAAGGGATTATAAAAATTACTCGGTTAATGAGCGTCTTAAAATTTCATTATACCTGACGAGTATAGCTTATGATTTTGATTTTAATCATCCTCCCAAAATTGATAAAACAGTTTTTTCAAAAGGGAAATTCTACTGATGGGAAATATATTTAATGATGATTTCCGTGATTTTATTCAGTCATTGAATCATAGTGAAGTAGCCTATATTCTTGTTGGAGATTTCGCAGTTATCCTGCATGGCCATTCACGGGTTACAGGCGATATGGATATATGGGTGGACCGAACTGAAAATAATTATGCCAAGCTTTTAAAAGCATTTTACCAGTTTCATATGCCTGTTTTTGACATGACAAAAAAAAATTTTCTGGCATATGAAGATTGGGATGTGTTTAAGTTTGGAAGAAAACCTGCTGCTATTGATATCATGGTAAAAGTAAAGGGACTTGATTTTGATGAATGCTTTAAATTATCTAAAATATTTGAAGTAGATGATTTATCAATAAGGGCCCTGCATTTAAATGACTTGCTGAAAGCCAAAAAAGTAGCAGGCCGTTTAAAAGACCTTGACGACATAGAGCAACTTACCCGCAAATAAAACCTGCACATAATAAATACAAACATTTTTCCATTGACAAAAGGAATTAAACTCTATTTGCTCATCTGCCCCTATTACAATAAATTTGCCCCACAAAATTAACTTAATACATGCGTCAAATAGCATTAAGAGAAGCCCTCAGGGAAGCCATGCAGGAGGAAATGAGAAGGGACGAAAGAGTTTTTTTAATAGGAGAGGAAGTGGCTGAGTACAATGGTGCATACAAAGTAAGCCAGGGAATGCTTGATGAATTTGGTGACAGGAGAGTGATTGATACGCCAATTGCTGAGTTAGGCTTTGCTGCTATTGCTGTAGGAGCGGCACAAAATGGCCTTCGTCCGATAGTAGAATTCATGACATGGAATTTTGCAGTTCTTCCTTTGGATCAAATATTAAATACAGCTTCCAAAATGTTGGCAATGAGTGGCGGACAGGTTGGTTGTCCAATTGTTTTTCGTGGTCCTGGTGGTAGCGCTGGCCAGTTAGGGGCTCAACATTCTACTGCATTTGAAAGTTTATATGCCAATATACCAGGGTTAAAAGTTATTTCTGTTTCCAATCCTTACGATGCCAAAGGGTTATTAAAAAGTGCCATACGTGACGATGACCCGATCATTTTTATGGAAAGTGAAGTTATGTATGGCGAAAAAGGTGATGTTCCGGAAGAAGAATACGTATTACCGATAGGTAAAGCTTTTGTAAAACGTGAAGGTAAAGACGTAACGATCGTATCTTTTAATAAAATGATGAAGGTGGCCCTTGGTGCTGCAGAAGAATTGGCTAAAGAAGGCATTGAAGCAGAAGTGATCGATCTTGCAACTATTCGTCCAATGGACTGGTTCACCATTTTAGAAAGTGTTAAAAAAACAAACCGGTTGGTAATAGTTGAAGAACAATGGCCATTTGCTTCTGTATCTTCCGAGATCAGTTACCGAATACAAAAAGAAGGATTCGATTACCTTGATGCTCCCATTCGCAGGATCACATCTGCTGATGCACCTATGCATTATGCACCCAATTTAGTAGCCGCCTATTTACCTGATGTACCCAGAACCGTGAAACTGGTAAAAGAAGTGATGTATTTAAAGAAATAAGTTTATTCCCCAATGGCTAATTTATTTATGAGCCCCGCTAATACCATTATTTAGCTTCATTGGCACAGTTTACCCCGATTATTTCGGGGCACTCTTGTACAACTGATCTTTATTCACCCTGTACAGTTATAGCTTTCTGTTTTTCAAAAAAGCTTACAACCATCATTAATTTTTAATTATTAATTCTTAATTATCATAAGGCCATAACTTTACTGCATAATACCCCGCTATGGCCTATCATTCACTTGAAGATTGTTTACTTGACCTGGAAAGGAACGGACAACTGATCAGGATAAAAGAAGAAGTAGATCCCTACCTGGAAATGGCGGCAATTCATTTGCGTGTACATGAAGCCGGTGGCCCCGCGTTATTATTTGAAAAAGTAAAAGGAAGTAAGTTCAGGGCGGCCTCAAATATTTTTGGGACATTGGAAAGAAGTAAATTTATTTTCAAAAAAACTTTACATACTGTTCAACAACTTATTGAATTAAAAGATGATCCGGTAAAAGCCTTCAGGCATCCTTTTAAAAATATTACTACAGGTTTAGCCGCACTTAAAGCATTTCCCAAAAAAGATCCATTCTTTAAACCTGTATTATTTGAAGAAATAAAAATTGAAGATATTCCACAGGTACACCATTGGATAAATGATGGGGGAGCCTTTGTTACACTGCCACAGGTTTATACAGAAGATATAGATAAGCCGGGCATAATGAACGCCAACCTGGGAATGTATCGAATTCAACTGTCGGGTAATGAATATGAATTAAATAAAGAAGTTGGGTTACATTATCAATTGCACAGGGGAATTGGCATTCATCAAAACAAAGCCAATGCAAAAGGGTTGCCACTTAAAGTAAGTGTTTTTGTTGGCGGGCCACCGGCACACAGCGTTGCTGCGGTGATGCCATTACCAGAAGGCATAAGCGAAATGACCTTTGCCGGTGTTTTGGGTGGAAGAAAATTTCGATATGCTTATATTGATGGTTTCTGCATCAGCACCGATGCTGATTTTGTAATAACCGGTGAAGTATTTCCCAAAAACAATAAGCCGGAAGGTCCCTTTGGTGATCATTTAGGATATTACAGTCTTCAACATTCATTTCCGGTTATGAAAGTGCATAAAGTGTATGCCCGAAAAAATGCAATATGGCCATTTACAGTTGTGGGCCGCCCACCGCAGGAAGATACCAGCTTTGGACTGCTGATTCACAAAATAACAGGCAGTGCATTGCAAAAGGAAATACCGGGGTTAAAAGAAGTGCATGCGGTTGATGCCGCAGGCGTGCATCCCTTATTGTTAGCCATCGGCAGCGAACGATACACCCCGTATATGCCGGCCAAACAACCGGCAGAGATCCTAACCATTGCAAATCATATACTGGGTACCGGGC
>JAYVUE010000054.1:0-8976 GCA_043788195.1 Chitinophagaceae bacterium | reverse complement strand
TAAGGCAGTTAGTTTCAAAGTTACTTTTTTCATGCGTTTTGATTTGTCTTGGTTAGGTAGACTTACCTCTATAAGCGTTAAGTTTAATTGTTGTATTATGTTGTAAAAATAATGGTTTTCTTGAAATGAACAACTAAATTATAAAATCTTGTTAAAAAAAACTAAAAAATCTTAATTTCTGCAAAGATAGTATCTTTTTAGCTTTCAGCAATACCCTTAAAAGGTATCTTAAACATATTTCTGAAAATTTCCAGATTTATTTCAAAAAAGCAGCTTTCCGCTTGATTTTCATCATATAAAAACGAAAATCATTGCCATTTATTGTACAAAAAGCTACAATTCAAAAAAGCCAATTTAACCGACTCAATGACCTTTCGACAATTTTTTCTGTTTTAACAGCCCCGGTTTTAAAACCTTACAAATCAAGGATTATTAAATCCAGTAAGCGTTTTCAATTTGTCTTTTGCAACATTAAACACTCTGATCGTATTCACCAAAAATTTTTATAGAATTTTTTATTTTTTAATTCAAAAAGATTGATTATTTTATTTTCTGAAATTGAACTTTTCTCTTTAAATAATTCTTGCAGAATAGTAACTTTTAAAATTCTGTAAAACAGTTTCTTTTTTCGCCTGCTACTTATGATATTGAACCTTTACCTATACCCTATTCTGAATGATACTATTTGTTGGTTTAACAAATAATTTTACACTTTACAATGGCGCGTTTTATAAAATTTACTTTTGTTACCCACTTTCGAAATTTTAACTTCTGCCGAAATTTTAAAATACTTAAGAAATAATGAACCCACATAAGTTAAGCGTTACTTAACTTTATATTCATACATATACTAAATTGTATTACCGAAAGGTTTTGTTTAAATACCTAAGAATTTTCAGTAAACATTAACATTCTCTTTCTATTACAAAAATGCAGGATCGGGGTAGTTGAATTACTCTAAAATTGTTAAAAACCAATGTAATTGGTTTTTATTATCAGCTAAATATCAATATCTCCATAAAAAAATACAGCCATGTATCCCTATATCGTATAAAGTATTTATATTCGCAGCCAGTGTAATCTTAGGTACAATAATTAAAAAATCCTTTCGTTAAACAATTCGATAAACGAATGCACATGCAAAATCTATTTTCAAGTAAACACCTGATGCTAATTGTGGCCGCTGCCCTTTCTTTAAGTGCCTGTAAAAATGGTGGCCTTTTTGGAAAGAAAAGTAGTAAATCATCTGCCACCGGCTGGAACTACGATGATAAGAACATGGGAAATTTTCATGTATCTAAAGTAAAATATCCCAAAGCAGGTCCTGGACTTGTTTTTGTACAAGGTGGATCTTTTGTGATGGGTGCTAAAGATGAAGACGTAATGGGCGACTGGAATAATATTCCCCGCCGTGTTACAGTTCCATCGTTTTTTATCGATGAAACAGAAGTAGCCAATGTACACTATCGTGAATATCTGTATTGGCTTGAAAATACTTTTTCTAATGACACATCTGTTATGAATAAAGCGTTACCAGATACTTTGGTATGGCGTGAGGAGCTGGCTTATAATGAACCCTACGTTGAATACTATTTCCGTTATCCATCATACAATTATTATCCTGTTGTAGGTGTTACCTGGCAACAGGCACACGATTTTTGTATCTGGAGAACAGACAGGGTAAATGAATTAAATCTTCAAAAAGGGGGATTTCTTAAAAAAGATGCTATTAAAAGAGAGATGAAAGGTGCAGGTGCCGAAGGTTCTTTCAATACAGAAACATATTTAATGGCTCCCGATATGATTCAAGGAAGAGCTAAGCCAAAAAAATCGGCTTTGAAAGATGTAAATGGCAAGCCAAGATCAAATGTTCGTATTGAGGATGGCATTTTAAACATGGGCTACCGCCTTCCAACAGAAGCAGAATGGGAATATGCTGCTTATGGTATGTTAGCACAAAACCCATCGCCCCGGAAAAAAGAAAATAAAAGTGGTGAGGAGTTATTCTCTAATCAACAAATATATTCATGGAGTAATAACCCTAACGGTTTGCGTGATAACCGTCGTGGTAGCTGGCAAGGCAAATTTTTAGCCAACTTTAAACGTGGTAGTGGAGATAATATGGGTGTTGCAGGAGGGTTGAATGACCGTGCAGCAATCCCTGGTAATGTAAAATCTTTTTACCCAAATGCATTTGGCTTATATAATATGAGTGGCAATGTTAGCGAATGGGTTGGCGATGTGTACAGACCAATGACACCTACAGATGGCGAAGATTTTAACTATTTCCGTGGAAATAAGTTTCAGAAATATTATAAAAACGCCGGCGGAGAATATGAAAGAGATAGTATGGGCCATTTGAAAAAAGTTGATATCTCTGATGAAGAAGTTAAGAACCGCAGTAATTATCAAAAGAACAATGTGATCAATTATCTTGATGGCGATTCAGCAAGTGGTGTTTATTATGGATATGGTATCTCGTCCCTGGTCAACGACAAATCAAGAGTAATTAAAGGTGGCAGCTGGAATGACCGTCCTTATTGGTTATCCCCGGGTACCCGCCGTTTTATGCAGGAAGACCAGTCAGCAAGCACAGTAGGTTTTCGCTGTTCGCAAACATATTTAGGTCCACCGGAAGGTCCGGGCTTTAAAGAAGGTAATAATTTTGCCAAGCGGAAACAGAATTCACGTAAAGGCAAAAAGAAAAAATAAAATTAATTTATTATTAAAACCCTTCGAAAAACGAAGGGTTTTTTTATGTGCTTTATTTAATACATCTACCCTAATTTTGAAACATGTTTATAAAAGAATTATACCAACTGTTTTTACAATTCCCTTCAATACAAACTGATACACGGAAATTAAAAGCAGGAGACATTTTCTTTGCATTAAAAGGACCAAACTTTAATGCCAATCAATTTGTATCCCAGGCATTATATGCAGGTGCCGCATTTGCAATTGTAGATGAATATTCAGGACCTGAAGATAGCAGGATCATAAAAGTACCGGCTGTATTAAACTGTTTACAGGAACTCGCAAAGTATCATCGGCAAAAATTCAATATTCCTTTTATAGCAATTACGGGTAGTAATGGTAAAACAACTACCAAGGAACTGATACATGAGGTTTTGGTATCTGCCTGTAAAACTTATACCACAGAAGGAAATTTGAATAACCATATAGGATTACCACTTACAATTTTAAAAATAAAACCTGATGCCGAAATAGCTATCATAGAAATGGGCGCCAATCACCAAAAGGAAATAGAAGCTTATTGCAATATTGCAATGCCTACACATGGCCTTATCACTAATTGTGGTAAAGCCCACCTAGAGGGATTTGGTGGCGAAGAGGGAGTACGTAAAGGCAAAGGAGAACTATTCAGTTACCTTAAGGCACACAACGGAATTGCTTTTGTAATGTGGGATTATGATTACCTGCGAACAATGTGTTTAGGCATTCCCGTTATTAAAACATATGGAACACATGATGCTGAAATAACCGGTGAAGTAACACAGAGCAGTCATTTTTTAGAAGTAACCATAACAAAAGGTGCTTCTATTAAAACTATAAAAACACAATTGATAGGCGAATATAATCTTCCTAATATTTTAGCGGCAGTAACATTGGGAAAGTTTTTTAATGTTGCTGATGAAAAAATAAAAGCAGCATTGGAAAGTTACTCTCCCTCCAATAGCCGCTCACAGTTAATAGAAAAAGATGGCAATAGCATTATTTTAGACACCTATAATGCCAATCCATCCAGTCTGAAGGCCGCAATTGAAAATTTTGCAAAGATGGAAGGTGAAAACAAAGTATTAATGCTAGGCAGTATGATGGAATTGGGTAAAGATAGTATTGCCGAACACCAATTCATTATTTCCCTGATCAGTAAGTATACATGGAAAGCGGTGGTACTGGTGGGTGATGGTTTTACAAAATCAAATCAATCTTTTATTAATTTTGACAATTCAATGCTTGCAAAAGAATGGTTACAAAAGCAACATTTTACTAATATTCAATTGTTGATCAAAGGCAGCAGGAGTATGCAAATGGAAAAAATAGCAGGATAATTGAAAGTGAACCGAATTGATTCAGTTTCATCAAAAATATTTTTTCCAAAAAAAAATTCCATGCAACCTTCCCGGTTTTATTGTTTAACACAATGTTGCCTGAAATAATCAATGGATTCACCACTGGCTTTTATATCACTATTATCATACGCATTTTGTTCGCTTGTGCCACAAGCTTGGTCTATGGTATTGCCAAGTGAATCTGTACAAGTCCAACAACCTGGAATGTCTTTTTTACATGAAGAAAAAATTGTTATTGAAACAATTGCTAAAAACAGGATTTTTTTCATAAAGTTTTTTTACGGTGCTAAAATAAAAATAATTTATTCTTTCCAATTCTTTTATTACATAAAAATAATTTATTTTATGAACTTTCCAAATGGTTAGGTAAAAAATTTTATTTAAAATTAATTTTCCTCACGCCTGATCTTCACTCATAGATGAAAAAGATGATTTTTTCAGTAATGGCCGCATTTAACGATGTGTTGAATAAGATTTTGTAAATAAATAAATGATGGTAACCAGGAGGATGAATTAATGAGAAAACCCGGCAAAAAAAAGCCTCCTTTGCTAAAGCTTTGGAGGCTGTTGCGGAGACTGAGGGATTCGAACCCTCGATACAGTTTCCCGTATACACGCTTTCCAAGCGTGCTCCTTCAGCCACTCGGACAAGTCTCCAATTTTTGGATGGCAAAAATACAGTATCAAAAACTATATACTGAATATTTTTTCTGCATTCGCTGTTGTAACAGCTGCTACTTCAGTTGTAGAAACATTTTTTATTAAAGCGAGTTTTTCAACAATGTACTTTAAATAACTGCTTTCATTTCTTTTACCTCTAAAAGGAACAGGAGTTAAATAAGGAGAATCTGTTTCCAAAACCAAATGCTTCAGGTCAGTTTTTGCGATCACTTCTGCCAATCCTGCATTCTTATAAGTGACTACTCCACCAATACCTAAATAAAATCCGGCATCAATAATTTCTTTTGCATTTTGGTAACTGCCGCTGAAACAATGAAAAATTCCCCGAATTCCCCGTGGCACAAATTCTTTCACTACATCAATCGTTTCCTGAATTGCATTACGGGTATGAATTACAATAGGTAAATCATATTTTAAAGCCCATTCACACTGTGTTCTAAAGGCAATATATTGCTCTGTCATAAAAGTTTTATCCCAATAAAAATCCAATCCAATTTCTCCAACTGCAACAAATTTTCTTTTCTTCATCCAATCTTCAACCAAATTCAATTCTTCTTTATAATTTTCTTTTACACTACAGGGGTGTAATCCCATCATCGCAAAACATTTGCCTGGAAATTTTTTTTCAAGCAATAACATATTTTCTGTTTCGCTGCTGTCAATTGCTGGTAAATAAAATTTTTCAACTCCCACTACCCTTGCATTTTTTATTATATCATCAATATCAGTTGTAAAGGCTGAAAGATAAAGATGGCAATGTGTATCAGTTAGTATCATATCGTTGCAAAATACAAAAATGCTTAAAATAAATTTAATATCTCTTTAAACTCTGTTCACTTGATGATGTCATACACAGGTTATATTTATTCACCTTTATTTAAAAAATTATTTTATGAAAAAAACAATTAATCGCACAAAGTGGCTCACAGCGTTTGCGCTGATCGGAGCCCTTACGCTAAACAGTTGTAAAAAAGACAACAGTTTAAACAGCGTTACAGAAAATGATGCTGTTGAAGAAACCAATACAGTATCTGCATCAAAAGATGAAGCTGCAACTGAAGCACAGTTTGATGATATCTTCAACATCACTGCCAGTATGAACACCAGCCAGGTTGGCGAAAACCTTGGTGTTGGAAGCAATGTATCAGGTTTGTATGAATTAGGGGCGACAAATACCCCAACTACACCTCCTTGTTTTATTATTACTGTAGTACCCAATATCCCCGGCGTATTCCCAAAAACAGTTACTATTGATTTTGGTACAGGCTGTCTGGGTCGTGATGGCAAATACAGGAAAGGAAAGATCGTAGCAATTTACACCAACCCAATGGTGGTACCGGGTGCCAAAGTATCAACAACATTTGTTGATTATTATGTTGACAGCTTTCATATTGAAGGCACACACATTACAGAAAATACCAGCACATCCAATATGCAAGGCTGGAAAGTAACTGTAATAAATGCACAGGTTACCAATACAGTTACTAACCGTTGGATAAAATGGAATAGCAACAAAAATATTTTACAGATCGAAGGAAATGGTACTGCTCATTTTCCATTGGATGATGTTTACAAGATCACCGGTTTTGCAAGGGGTTCAAATTCAGCTGGTCATACCTGGGCCTCCCTAATAATGGAACCATTGATCAAGAAATTTACCTGCCGCTGGATAGTAAAAGGCACTGTAAAACTATTAAGAGACGGTCGTGAAGCACTGTTAGACTATGGCAACGGGGAATGTGATAACCTGGCTATAATTTACATAAATGGTGTGCCGCACAGGATTACGCTATAACTACTGTAAAAAAAATGTTGTTTTTAAATAACAACAACGTATTTTTAACTCAGTTTTCATAGGGTACGGATTAAAAACGGGCCAGGGTTTCTACCCCGGCCCAATTTTTTTTGTGTAATTAACCAATCATAAAACCTTAACAAAATTTTATTTTTTGTTAATTGAAATCTTTTCAAAGACAAATCCCTGTTCATAAAAATATTGTAAAACCAACGGTAAGGCATACTGCATTCTTGTTTTTGCTTTTTCACTATCATGAAATACAACGATTGACCCGTTTGATGCGTTTTTTAAAACATTATCGCAACATTTTTCAGGGGATATTCTGTTGTCAAAATCACCACTCAAAACACTCCACATCACAGTGTGGAACTGAACTTCAGCAGATTTCAACGCATTGGCTTGTGCCCTGCTTATTCTCCCATATGGGGGTCGAAATAAATCAGCGTCAATATATTTTTTTGCCTTCAATATATTATCCAGGTAATCTTTTTTATTTGTCTTCCAGCCATTCAAATGATCATAGGTATGGTTACCCACAGCATGCCCTTCATCCAGTATCCTTTGATATAGTTGCGGATATTTTGCCACATTATTACCAATACAAAAAAATGTAGCTTTGGCATTAAATTTGGATAATTCATCGAGTACAAATGAGGTAATGGCAGGATTTGGCCCATCGTCAAAACTTAGGTAAATTACTTTTCGGTTGCCCGGCAGCTGCCAAAGCCCCCGATTGTACAATTTTTTTAACCAGGATGGCGTTTTTACGTAGTAAAACATTTAAAATATTTTTTAAGAGGCATTAAACCCGGCTAATTTTATAAGGTCTTAAATTAACTAAAAACAATTATATATGAAACTAAAAAACCTTTTAATCGCTTTTTCTGTTGTTGCATTCGCCTTTTCCCTCAATTCATGTAAAAAAAATAACAATGATAAAGACGAATTTGAAACAACTTTTGAACTGAGTGGCAACCAGGCTGTTACAGAAAATCTAACCCAGGATGCCAATGATGTATTAAATGAAGCAGCTGTAGATAACAATGTTATGGGCGGGCATACACCCACTTCAACTACAGGTATCTTAAGTTGTGCCACTGTTACAGTAATTCCATTGGTAGGGTGGCCTAAAAATATTATAATTGATTTTGGCACAGGATGTACTTCTCCAAATGGCGTTACCCGTAAAGGCAAGATCAAAATTGTTCTATCTGACTCAATAAGGAAATCTGGTAGTACTGCAGTTATGACCTTTACTGATTACTTTGTAAACAATTATAAAAAAGAAGGGACTATTACCTGGACGAATACCAGTACGCCAACAGTAGTTAGCTGGCAGCGTAAATGTGAAAATGGAAAGATAACCGCCCCCGATGGAAGATATTGGCTTCATTTTGGAACCAGGAATGTAACTATGACTGCCGGTGCTTCAACGCCAAATAATGTTTTGGACGATGTATATTCAATTATGGGTACACATACTGTTACAAATTCTTCAGGTGCTACCAGAACATGGAATGTATTAACAGCTTTACAGAAAAAAGCCATCTGTGCCAATGTAGATCAAGGAACCGGAAAAATACAGGGACCTAATCATTATGCGATCATTGATTTTGGTGATGGTACTTGTGACAATTTAGCTACCATTTCAATTGATGGCAGACCGCCAAGGACCATTACACTACGCTAATATTGATTTGATATAATTTAAGTCAAAGCCATCCTGCTCAACGGCAGGATGGCTTTTTTTATCCAAATTTCAACTTCTTTTAAGCCTGCCTTGAGCTTATCTTTGCAACCTATGAATAAAGTAAGGGTTCGTTTTGCTCCAAGTCCTACCGGTGGGTTACATCTCGGCGGTGTTCGTACCGTTTTATTCAATTATTTATTTGCCCGAAAACACGGTGGCGATTTTATTGTTCGCATCGAAGATACCGACCAGTCTAGATTTGTAGAAGGTGCTGAAGAGTATATTTTTGAATGTCTGAAATGGTGCGGACTAGAACCCGATGAAAGTGTTATCCAGGGTGGCCCATTTACTCCATACCGACAAAGTGAACGAAAGGAAATTTATCGTCAATACGCCGAACAACTGGTTAAAGATGGTAATGCTTATTATGCTTTTGATACTACAGAAGAACTGGAAGTAATGAGGGTTAGTTTAAAAACTGCCGGCAGCCATAGTTTGCAATATGATCACCATGTGAGGATGAACATGAATAATTCATTACGCCTGTTACCCGAAAAAACTAAACAACTGCTCGATACAGGCACTCCATATGTTATCCGTATAAAAATTAATGCCAACGAATTTGTTTCTTTTACCGATATGATTCGTGGCGAAATGAAATTTGATACTAATACTGTTGATGACAAGGTTTTATTGAAAGCAGATGGAATGCC
>JAYVUE010000053.1:0-15453 GCA_043788195.1 Chitinophagaceae bacterium | reverse complement strand
GATGCTTACCTACACGTACACTAACGGTAATGGTTGTATCAGCAGTTCTACGGTTAGCATCACGGTGAATGATTGTATAGAGCGTCACCAGGTGTTTGCTACGGCTATTGGTATCTATCCTAACCCGAGCAACGGGCAGTTCACTATTAAGCTCATGAGTGATCTTTACAAGGAATTCAATTTAAAGGTCATCAGTTCGGGTGGACACCAGTATCCCCAGTACAATTTTACCGGCCTGCGTTTTGGCTCAACAATACCGATGGATCTTAGGGCGCTGGCCAGTGGTACTTATTACCTTATAGCATTTAATGAACAGGGGAGTGCTGCATTCCCGATTGTTATTGCACATTAATAGTTAATTAAAAACAGAAATACTGTTATAACTTTAAGTCTCCCGATAAAGATCGGGAGACTTTTTTTATGGAAGAAATATCACAGGTATTACTAAGGCATCAAAAGGAATTTTTTCCTGTTGTTAAATTTGACTGCAGGTCAGAGAAACTTTACCGTTTTGATTTCACATCAGCCAATACAGAACTACGTGAAGAAGATATTGCAGATACTGATAAGTTTTCAAAGTATATAAATTCCTGTTTGCAAAACAGTGATTCTAAATACGGTATCGGAGGTTATAATGAAAACCGGACTGTTTACAGAAGAAGTGAACTTTTTAATGGCGCAGAACCCCGGACAATACATCTTGGTATTGATATCTGGGGAGTAGCTGGTACAAATGTTTTCGCAGCACTTGGAGGCACTGTTCATAGTTATGGATTCAATAATAACTTTGGAGATTATGGTGCAACAATTATTTTGCAGCACCAGTTAGATACAAAAGTTTTTCATACACTTTACGGGCATTTAAGCGTAAAGGATATTGCCAATTTAATTGAAGGTAAATATATAAGCCGGGGAGAATTAATAGGACATTTTGGAGAACCTGCGGAGAATGGTAACTGGCCACCGCATTTACATTTTCAGGTCATTAAAGATATGCGTGTTCATAAAGGAGATTATCCGGGTGTATGTTCGGCATCAGAAAGGGAATTTTTTTTAAAGAACTGCCCGGATCCGGACCTGGTCTTGCAACTGATGAAATATGCAGTCTGAACAATTAATGAATTTCAATTGTTGATTGGTTAATAAATCGGTAATACCAGTGCTGGTACTGGCTAAAATTGTACATTTGTCAATTAATAATAAATAAATTTTTCCCTTATTTTGGATAGGGTTGAGGTAAAATGAACAGTATGGAAATTAAAGCCGGACCGTTATTGAGCAATATCAATAACCCCGATGATCTTAAAAAATTAAGCAGGGAGCAATTGCACCAGGTATGTGATGAATTGCGTCATTATATCATTGATGTAGTAAGTGTATATGGTGGACATTTTGGTGCAAGTTTGGGTGTTGTGGAATTGAGTGTGGCCCTCCACTACGTTTTTAATACGCCATACGATCAATTGGTTTGGGATGTAGGACACCAGGCTTACGGTCATAAAATTCTTACTGGAAGAAGGGATAATTTTTCGACAAACAGAAAATATAATGGTTTAAGCGGTTTTCCAAAACGAAGCGAAAGTGAGTATGATACATTTGGTGTGGGGCATTCCTCCACTTCTATTTCTGCCGCATTAGGTATGGCCATGGCTTCTCATTATAAAGGAGAAAAAGACAGGCAGCATGTTGCTATAATTGGTGATGGAGCCATGACAGCAGGACTTGCATTTGAAGCCATGAATCATGCAGGGATTGAAAAAAGTAATGTACTGATCATTCTTAATGATAATTGTATGAGTATCGACCCCAATGTTGGGGCATTAAAAGAATATCTAACGGATATCACCACTTCTCATACTTACAATGATATGCGTGATAATTTGTGGAAGGCATTGGGTAAATTACCTATTGGTAAAAATTTCAGCAGGGAAATGGCCAGTAAACTGGAAGCAAGTTTAAAAGGAATTGTAAGTAAAAGCAGTAATTTATTTGAAGCTTTGCAACTGCGTTATTTTGGTCCTATTGACGGGCATAATATTACTAAACTGGTTGATACACTTAAAGACCTGAAAAATATTCCCGGCCCTAAAATATTACATATAAAAACGGTAAAAGGCAAAGGGTATGAGCTTGCAGAACAGGATCAAACCAAATGGCATGCACCCGGATTATTTGATAAAGTAACAGGGGAGATACAAAAAAAGAAATTTGATCTGCCTCAGCCGCCTAAATACCAGGATGTATTTGGACACACTATAATTGAACTTGCAGAAAAAAATGAAAAGATATTTGGTATTACGCCGGCCATGCCTTCGGGTTCTTCCCTGAAATACATGATGGATAAAATGCCTGATAGGGCTTTTGATGTAGGTATCTGTGAGCAACACGCTGTTACATTAAGTGCAGGTATGGCTACACAGGGTATGAAAGTGTTTTGCAATATTTACAGCTCTTTTATGCAAAGGGCTTATGACATGGTTGTGCATGATGTAGCTATACAAAAATTGCCGGTGATATTTTGTTTAGACAGGGCAGGATTGGTTGGCGAAGACGGCCCCACTCATCACGGTTGTTATGATATTGCCTACATGCGTTGTATACCCAACATGATCGTTAGTGCACCAATGAATGAAAGTGAATTAAGGAACCTGATGTATACGGCACAATTGGAATCTACCAAAAATCCTTTTGTTATCCGGTATCCAAGAGGCGAGGGTGTGATGTCCGAATGGAAAACGGAGATGAAAGAAATAAAGATCGGCACCGGCAGAAAACTGAAAGATGGCACCGGGATCGCCATATTAAGTTTTGGCCACCCTGGTAATTTTGCTGCTTCGGCTATCCGTGACGTAAAAGCTGAAGGTATCAATGCTGCACATTATGATATGCGTTTTGCAAAGCCATTGGATGAAGAAATGTTGCACGAAGTGTTTGGTAATTTTGATAAAATAATTACAGTGGAAGACGGAACAGTACTGGGAGGGTTTGGATCTGCGATATTGGAATTTATGAACGAGCACAGATATAAGGCTGATGTAAAAATAATGGGTATCCCCGACAGGCTGGTAGAACACGGAAGCCTCAAACAATTATATGACGAGATAGGAATTGATTCCAATGGTATTGCGCAAACAATAAGGGTAATGACAGGCGCATTAACGACAGCGCATCATTAATAGAAAAAAACTTAACATTTTATCCCGGCCAACTGGCCGGGATTTTTTATTTTATTTAACAGGTAAGATAAAATTATTTGTGAAGTTAGCAGCGTTATGCATCTACGTATAAACAAATTTCATGAAATTATTGAAGCGGTTTTCAGCACTGTTTTTTTTGATGGTTATTACCTTATCAGTTTACGGCTATTTTTATTGGTTTACCACAAAATCAATAACTGGTAAAGAAAGTTATCATAGTTCAGTTGGTAAAAAGGATGACCATATTACCAATTTGCGTTTAAAAGAAAAAGGATTATCACTGTTGCAATTTGCAAACGAAAATAATTTTAATACAACCCGTTGTTTTCTGGCAGATATGAAAATATTTTCGGGGAATAAAAGATTTTTTGTCTATAACCTGCAAAAAGATTCAATAGAGATGGCCGGATTAGTGGCGCATGGCAGTGGGTCAGATACCGGTGGCAATGAATTATTTTTTTCGAATACACCAAACAGCAACTGTACTTCTCTGGGCAAATATAAAATTGGCAAATCCTATATGGGTAAATTTGGTTTGGCTTACAAACTATATGGCCTGAATAATACCAACAGTAAAGCGTTTGAAAGATTTATTGTGCTGCATGCACATTCCTGTGTACCCATTGAGGAAATAACACCTGCTGCTTTATGTGAAAGCTGGGGTTGCCCAACTGTGTCTCCGGATTTTTTGAGTGAATTAAAAATAATAATCAGCAGGTCTGATAAACCCATTATCATATGGATCTATAATTAACTTACTGCATCGGTACTTCAATGGCCAATAGTTCAGCGTCTTCAAAAGCTGTGATGGAAAACATATCAGTATCTTCAATACCCAGCGCATCTCTTTTATTTAGTTGCTGACCATTTATATTAGCTGAACCATTAATAACGACAAGGAAAACACCATTACCTTTAAAAGCATTTATATAATCTATTGATACACCCGCTTCCAGTTTGGTCAGTGCAAAACGTGCATCCTGGTTGATCCATAAACCATCAGCAGTTGCTATTGGAGAAACAATGATCTGCCATTTGTTTATTCTTTCAGTGCTATCAAAAGTTTTTTGATCGTATCTCGGTGTTATATCCCTTTCTTTTGGAAAAACCCATACCTGGAACAAAGTAATAGGTTCTGTTGCAGACGCATTGGCTTCTGAATGTTGTACACCGGTACCTGCACTCATGATCTGTATATCACCAGCTTTGATGATACCCTGTCCGCCTGTACTGTCTTTATGTTGAATAGCACCACTGAAAGGAATGGTTACGATCTCCATATTATCATGCGGATGTGTAGGAAAAGCGCCGCCCCCGGCAATAAAATCATCATTTAACACCCTTAACATTCCAAAATGTTCTTTGCCCGGGTTGTGATATTGAGCAAAACTGAAATAATAATTGGGTTTAAGCCATCCATAATCTGCTGAACCCCGATCAGCTGCCTTAAATAATTTTGTTTTCATTGTCGTTTGATTTAATTCAATGTTTAGACATCAAATAATATACCAATTTTTTGAAACTGACAAATCAGGCAGTTTATTCATGACAATGCTTTAATTTGATTACAATAATTCTTCACCAGGTAATAAGCCCTGGATCTCTTCTTCCCTGTTTTGATTCCACTCAATAATAAAATTATTTCTACCTTCTCCGGTAAGTAAAGACATGTAATGCTGTTGAACTAATTCCAGTAAAGAAAGGAAAAGAAAGATGGCATGGATACGATTTTCACATACATCAAATATTTTTTCGAAAGAAACGGTTTTATCAGTACTGCATAAATCCAGCATATATTCACGGGTGGCTTCCATTGTATAATTATACTGCACAACCGTATGTACGGGTTTATTATTACGCTCCTGTAATTTCAGCACTACTTTTTCAAAAGCCTTCATCAACTTAAACAAAGTAACTGTTTGTATTTCTGTTCCTTCGCCAGCTTCTTCACCGATCCGTGAGATCTCTTTTTGCAGATTACCGCGTTTTACTAATAACATTCGCAAGGCTTCCATCTCTGCCATTTTAGCTGCGGCCTCTTTAAATCTTTTATATTCAAGGATCTTATTGATCAGTTCCAGGCGTGGATCTATTTCATTACCCAGGGCATCCAGTTCTTTTCTGGGTAGCAACATTTTTGCTTTAATACGCATTAAAGTGCTGATAAATAAAATAAACTCACTGCTTAATTCAATGTTAAGCTTTTCAGTACTATGGATAAAGTCAAGAAAATCGTTGGTGATCTTAGTAATTGGAATGTTATAAATATCCAGTTCATCACGTTCAATAAAAAAAAGTAGCAGGTCAAAAGGACCTTCAAACTGGTCTAATTTGATCTGGTAAGATGTTGTTGTATTCAATTTGATATTTATGAAGGTTGTAAAATAATCCGGAGTTTGGCCGGGTGGCAAATGTATTAATTAGTTAAGTAAGTTTTTGTATTTAAGTAATTGACAACCGATAATGTGGACAAAAATGGGCAAACATTCCTCTTATTCCTTCAAAAATAAATAAGGCCATCTCAAAAGCCAACCATTTAGGGTGCTTTTAAGACGGCCATATAATTTAATTAATTATTAAAAAATTATTTTTTCAATGCATCTCTTATTTCCATAAGTAAAGCATCTGTTGAAGAAGGTCCGGTTGGTGTTTCCCCTGCCGCAACTTCTTTCTTTTTCATACTGTTCATTGCTTTAATGATCATAAATAAAACGATCGCAATGATCAGGAAGTCGACAATTGCCTGTATGAAGAGCCCATACTGAACTGCTACCCCGTTAATTGTTGTTACCCAGGTATCAATGCCCTTACCGGTAAAGCTGCCAATTATAGGCATAAGCACATTATCAACCAGGGCAGAAATAATTTTACCAAATGCGGCTCCGATAATAACTGCAATGGCAAGGTCCATAACATTGCCTTTCATGGCAAAATCTTTAAATTCTTTAATGAATCCCATAATGTTTGTTTTAGTTTTTAATAAAGAAGTAAAAATATTAATTTATTATTTGCCAATTGCATGTTTTAAATTAAAAATTATAGTGCAAGAAGTATTGATATTAATAATACAGTTGTATCAAAAAGGTATTTTTTATTTAAAAGCAAAAGCCAAACTGTAATTATTTGCATCTAAAACATTAGTTATAATAGGTTTATGAGTTTCATATAAAAACATCACCTTTGCAGGCAATAAAAAGAGAATGGGAAAAGATTTTTTAAACTGGTTTATTTTCATCATCCTTTCTGTTATATGGGGCAGTAGTTTCATAATGATGAAAGAAGGGCTGTTGCATTTAACAGCTTACCAGGTGGCAGCATTACGAATTGTTTTTGCAGGTATTGTATTGCTGCCCTGGGCGATAAAATCATTCAGGTTTGTACCAAAAAATAAATTGTTCACCATATTTATGTCGGGTGTATTAGGCAGCCTTTTGCCTGCATTTTTATTTTGTGTTGCCGAAGAAGGCATAGAAAGTGCCCTGGCTGGAACACTTAATTCACTGACTCCGATTTTTGTGATCATAACAGGCGCTTTATTTTTCAACAGTAAAACAGCAGGGAATAAAATACTGGGTATTTTCATTGCACTAACCGGAAGCGTGTTATTGCTTTTAAGTAAAGGGCATATGCATGAAAGTCAGAACCTGTTATATGTTTCATTTGTAGTACTTGCTACCATTTGCTATGGTATAAATGTTAATATGGTGTATAAACATTTGCACCAGATCGGTTCGGTACAAATAGCTGCGGTAGCATTATCGTTAAACGCTATCCCGGCTTTAGTAGTACTAATATTTACGGGCTATTTTAAATTGGCATTGACTAGTCCGGCTATTTTGTACTCAACAGCACATGCCGCATTGCTGGGTATTTTTGCTTCTGCCATAGCTTCTATTATTTTTTATGTGCTGGTAAAAAGAGCTGGGGCCGTTTTTTCATCCCTGGTAACTTATGGGATTCCGGTTATCGCCAATTTATGGGGACTCTTTTATGGTGAAGAAGTAGGTTGGAAACAATTTGCCTGCCTGATACTGATCTTAGCAGGAGTTTATATAGCTAACCGTAAATCAAATGGCTGATCTGCAAAAAAATTAATCTGCTAAACTAAAATTAATATTGTGCTGGTTAAGAAATTCTTTGATCTTATCTACATGAACACAAATGCCTACATGAAGGAACGGGTAATTGGAGACCTTATTTTTTTTGCCATTATTAATGATCTCAATATCTTTCATATCAAAGCCAAGATGTAAATGGTTGGTAGCAAACTGCATTCCATAAATACTGCCGTCAGTATCAAAAAGCGGACCTCCGCTTTGCCCTCTTAATCCAGGAGTACTCATTTCAATTCCTGTTATTTCATTTTGGTTACTTCCTACAAACCGCGTTACAATGCCATCAATTGGAAAAGAAGGAGAGTTAGGATTTCCGGTATTTGTCCATTCTATATCGTCAGTATCGGGGTTGTGTTTAAAGTTATTAAATTCCGGAAAAGGGAATCCGATCCTGCCCAAACTTTTTCCCTGTTTTATTTTATTACTATCTTTTATAAAACGGGCATGCGAAGTGTAATAAATTTTATTAAACCCTTTAAATTCCAGTATCGCAAGATCCAGCGTAGGGTGGGCGTGACAGGTGATTTCTTTAATTGTATCAAAACAATTCAAAAAATTATTTTTTAACTGTATAGTTGTATCAGCATTATATTTATATTTTAGTTCAAGACCCTGTAAATTCCTTCTGTATTTACCATCTTTAGGCAGCTTTTCTCTTTCGGCTTTAAATTGCAAATAGGTTTGGTTAATATTATCAGCAGCCGGTATAAGGTCAAGCACATGTTTGCAGGTAATGGCAATACCATTATCATTTACAAAAAAGAAAGTAGAGCTGCCTGGCAATATCAATCCGCTGTAAGTGCGTGAAATAGTATGCAATGGCCTTGTGAATTGTAAAACCTTGTCTATCGCGGATTGAAACATTGGGATAATTTTGGTGAATGTTTTTATTGAGCAGCTATTGAAACCTTTGTCATCTTAATTAATTTGGAATCCCGTTTCTTTCCTTATCCCTTTATGTAAGAGGGTTGTAAGTAAAAGGAATTTTATACAAAACATGATTAAAAAGTAATAAAAAATACAGGATGATAATTTAGACAACCATTATTTCTTTTTCTTTTGAAGACAAATGTTTTTCAATTAAACTGATATATTTATTAGTAGTATCCTGTGCATCATTCTCTGCATCTTTACAAATGTCTTCACTGGCGCCATCTTTTTGAATTTTTTTTATAGCTTCTATAGTTTCACGCCTGATGTTGCGGATTGATACTTTTGCATGCTCACCCTCATTATTACATTTTTTTACCAGTTCTTTTCTTCTTTCTTCTGTGAGCGGTGGCAAAAACAGCCGAATTGTATTTCCATCATTTTGAGGATTGATACCTATATTGGCCATAGTGATAGCTCTTTCAATAGCCTGTAACATATTTTTTTCCCAAGGCTGAACGGAAATTGTACGTGCATCCAATACAGAAATATTTGCTATTTGATTGATGGCTGTAGGATTGCCATAATAATCTGCCATAATTCCATCTAACATAGAGGGATTTGCTTTGCCTGCCCTTATTTTAACCAATTCTATTTCCAGGTGATTTATCGCTTTGTTCATGGAATTTTCTGTATCCGCAAGTATTTTAGTTAATTCGACTGACATAATTGTTTTGATATTGATTGACAGCAAAGCTATAAAAAAGAACCGTCATTTTCGGATTGGCTAGCAGACTTTAAAATAAGCTGATGAAACGGTTGAAATTGAATACTAGAACCGGGGTATTTTAAATCATAAATGGCTAATCTGTTTCTACGCCTTCGGATGCAAGGGATAGAATTTTGTGCGATTTGACTAAACCGGCATTGGGTAAACTTTTTTTGATCATATTTTTATTCTTAGGACGGCTGTAATAAATGATACCTATAAAAATAAATGCCGATAATAAAAGGATGCCCAACAATGTAGTAGTGCCCAAATGGCGGAGGAAATAGGCCAGGATAATGAAACTAATATTAACGCTGACACAGACAACGGTTACCATACGATGGCTTAATCCAAGGTCCAATAAAAAATGATGAACATGTGTTCTGTCCGGACTAAACGGTGAACGCCTGTCAAGAATGCGTAAACTAAAAACCCTTAATGTATCAAACAATGGGATCATTAATATGGCAAAACCCAGCGCAGGTGCTGATTCAATAGGTAAAATAGATGCAGGGTTACCAGCCACATTAATAAACTTAATCACAAGTATTGAATTGATCAATCCCAACAAAAGTGAGCCGGTATCTCCCATAAATATTTTTGCCGGAGAAAAATTATAGATCAAAAAACCAATGGTACTTCCCGACAGGGCAAAAGCCATTACAGCATAGGTTAACTGGCCGGCATAAAAGAAATAAACACCGAATACAAGGGTGGTTAATAAACCAAGGCTACCCGCAAGTCCATCCACACCATCTATTAAGTTAAAAGAATTAGTTATTACAATAATGGTAAAAATGGAAAGTATTATACTGGCAAAACGATGTATTTCATAAACCCCTAAAAAACCATGCATATTGGTGATTTGTATGCCACCGAATTTAATAATGATACCTGCAGCAAATAATTGTCCGATGAATTTTTTACTGGCTGATAAAACAAGGATATCATCTTTAATACCCAGAAAAAATATAACTGTAGCAGCCGCTACAAAATATTGAAGTTCTGATGCAATGCCAGATGGAACACCCATTAAAGTTGCGATGATAAAACCTGCAAATATGCCCAAACCGCCTAAAGTAGGGATAACATTTTTATGAACTTTCCGTTCATCTGGTTCGTCAAATAATTTTTTGTCTTTGGCAACCTGGATAATTACGGGTATGGCAAAAAATGTGATCAAAAAAGCCAATGCCGCACTAAGTAAGATATTATCCATTCTATAAATTTATACTTCCTCTAATTATACTGCAAAAGTAGCTAATATGTTTTGAGGATAAAAACCTAAAACACTTTTTTATAAGACTTTAATAATAATAAAAGTGTTGCCTGAACTGATCATCGGCATCGTTTTATCCAAACGATGTGATCTTTACCCAAAACTGGCCTACAAATAACGTACAATTTATGAACTTATTATCAACTATTAAGGAGGAGATGGGCATTTTAATTTGCCTGTCAGCTTAATTAATTTAGGTTTGCACCACCAAAAGCAGTTTTAACGAGTGGCTGGTTTAAATAGTAAAATTTCATAACACGTCTTTAAAATTATCAGAAATTATAATATGGATAATTTAAAAAATATTGCTACCCAAATCCGGAGGGATATTGTAAGAATGGTGCATGCCGTTCAAAGTGGGCATCCGGGAGGATCACTCGGATGCACAGAATTTATTACTGCCCTGTATTTTGAGGTGATGAAGCATGATCCTGCGTTTTCAATGGATGGCAAAAATGAAGATTTGTTTTTTTTAAGCAATGGTCATATTTCACCTGTTTTTTATAGTGCTTTGGCACGCAGTGGCTATTTTCCTATTGCTGAACTGGCCACTTTCCGAAAAATAAATAGCAGGCTCCAGGGGCATCCTACTACTCATGAGCATTTGCCCGGTGTACGTGTGGCAAGTGGTTCATTAGGACAAGGCATGAGCGTTGCCATTGGTGCCGCATTAGCAAAAAAATTAAATAACGACAATAATATCGTTTTCTCATTGCACGGTGATGGTGAATTAGATGAGGGGCAGAACTGGGAAGCCATCCTATTTGCAGCACATAAAAAAGTTGATAACCTTATTGCCACCATTGACTGGAATGGACAACAAATTGATGGGCCTACAAAAGCTGTTATGGGTTTGGATAGCCTTAAGTCAAAATTCGAAGCTTTTAACTGGCAGGTATTGGAAATGGAAGGCAATGATATGGATGCAGTAGTAGCCGGGTTAAATAATGCCAAAACATTTATTGGAAAAGGCAAACCCATCGTAATATTGATGAAAACAGCAATGGGTAAAGGCGTTGATTTTATGGAAGGCAGTCATGAATGGCATGGCATTGCACCAAATGATGAACAGTTGCAAAAAGCATTGGCGCAATTACCCGAAACGTTGGGTGATTATTAGGCGCCAGCCTCATCCTATTGAACTTCGTTCGTTCCCTAAAAAGGGAACCCCAAGGGAAAGGGGAAGAGCTAAGCGAAGAATGTTGTGAAGTGAAAATGATTTCGATTCATTGCTGAATAAAGCAATAAAGATAATGTGTAAGTTAAAATGCCTGGATATGTTTAATGTACCGCTCCTTCTCTTTCAGGAGAAGTAAGTGGGGGATGTGGTTATCTCAATTCAAACACCTGCCTCGATGCTTTTTTAGCCGGAAACCAGGCAGCAATAAATGCAATTGTAATTGCGGTTACAGCCACTAAAACAAAATCTGTTACTATTAACTTTACCGGAAAATAATCTATTAGAAATGAACCGCCTTCTATTTTTATCAGTTTAAATTTTATTTGAAGAATACAAATTATCACTGAAAGTATTATTCCGGCTGCCGCACCAATTGCACCTAATAAAAGCCCCTCGCCTAAAAATATTTTTAAAATACTATTGTGGCTGGCACCCATACTTTGCAGTACACTGATGTCTTTTCTTTTTTCCAAAACCAGCATTGTTAATGCACTTACCATATTAAATGCTGCTATGATCAGTATAAGTGTAAGCACAGCATAGATCACCCATTTTTCCATTTTCATGGTATTATATAAATTAGTATTTTGCTGGTATCTCGTTTGAATTGTATAATCTTTACCTAAAATATTTCCCAGTTTATTTTTCTCATTCTCCAGATCTGCTTTATTGGTTAATTTTATTTCAACCGAACTGTATTCATCAGCTGCAAATCCCATTTGCTTTTTTACAAAATCAATATTGGTAATTACATATTTGTTATCAAAATCCTGTTGAATGGAAAAAACGCCCGAAGCTTTTACATTACCCTCACTCAGAGATTCCAAAGGGTTATCTCCAAAACTGTTCTTTTTGGGTAAGATTATGGTAAGATCATTTGATGGTAAAGCAGGATCAATATTTACAGCAGCTGCATTTTGAATGCCTATACCTGCTATAATATACGGATCGTCTGCAGTGCCGGTAAAGTATTTTCCTTTGTTGGTTTTTGTTGCAACACCACTCACTTTGGGGTAATTATCATCAACTCCTTTCAGGTAAATTACAGTTTGCGCATCATAATTTTTTAAGAGCGCTTTTTCTTCAACGATCAATGAAAAATTTTCAACAAAAGGTTGTTGTTTAATAGAAGCCACCTGGCTGGCAGTAAGGATAAATGTTTTTCCTTTAGATGGTATAACTTTAAGATCAGTATAAAAAGAGGAGTATAAAGATTTCACCAGGTCTTCAAACCCGTTAAATACACTTAATACCAATACCTGGCAGCAGGTAGCAAATGCAATAACACTTACAGTTACCCATGCAATGATGTTGATGGCATTAGTACTTTTTTTTGCTTTAAAATATCGCCAGGCGAAAGTAAAATACATTAGAAGTTGAAAGTTGAAGGTTTGGGCGTTACTGTTTAATCATAGCGAAAGCCTTTTCTGTCAGATTCTTTAAGATATTTAATAAATGAACCTATCTTCTTGCTCAAGGTCTCACATTTTAATATTAGTTCATCAAATTTTTCTGTAGTTATATATTTCCTGTCTGCAGTTCTGTAAAGTTGTGATCTTACTTCGCCATTTGATGCTTTAGCAATTAATAAAAAATGTGTAAACTCTTTATTACCCGACCTTTCAAAACCCTCCGCAATATTTTCCATTACTGATCCTGATGATGAATTGATTTTTTAATACAAAATCTTTTGAATAATTACCATTTGAATATGTGTCAAAAAGTTCCTTAGCCTGAATCCTGGCCAACTGCCAAATTTCCAAATCCTCAAATTTTGAAATGGTAGCCATATCGCTTAGGGTAACGAATTTAAAAAACCTTCAACTTTCAACCTTCCTCTTTATTAATTTCTTTAAATATCTTGTCCATCTTATCTACATAATCAAGCGTATCATCAATATAAAAAGTAAGCAGGGGCATGCTACGTAGCTGGTGGCGAACCCTTGCAGTTAATTCTTTTTTTATCTCCCAACTTCTTTCTTCAATTTTTTTAAGAGTGGCAAAACTATCTTCAATTTTAAAAAAACTAAGATATATCCTTGCTTCATACAGGTCTGGGGTAATCTTTACAGTACTGATTGATACCATACCACCGTCCATCATAGATAAACCCAGGCGCTGAAAGATATCACTCAGTTCCTTGTTCAATAATCCCGCCACCTGTTTCTGTCTTTTACCTTCTAACATTTTGAATATGCTTTTATCATTGTAAAATTAGTTACTTTGTACGTTTATTGCAGATATTAATTTTATAACAAAGCATGAAGAGTTTATCCGTCATTTTCAGGTATATAAAAAATTATCCCCGGCTGGTAGTGGCTTATTTCAGTTTCAATATTTTAGCGGCCGTTTTTGGCGTTATTTCTTTGGGGCTATTAAGTCCTTTTTTAATGTTGATCTTTAAACAGGGTGATGCATTTAAAGCTGTAACAGGATCAGGGTTTTTTTCAAGTATCAACCCGGTCAATTATTTTAAAGAATGGTTGTATACATTGATGAATTCTCCCGGTGGTAGTGTAAAAGCACTGGTTGTAATTGTGATCGTTGTTTTCCTGTCCATCCTGTTAAAAAATATTTTTGCCTATTTAAGCATGTTTTATCTGAACCCCATCCGCAACAGGATACTAAATGATATGCGCAGCAATATGTATAATAAAATATTGCATTTACCCATCGGGTATTTCAATGAACAGAGGAAGGGTGATATCATGAGTAAAATGTCGAACGACCTTGCAGACGTGGAAGGATCAACAGTAAGTGTACTCGAAAGTTTATTCAGAGAACCCATCACCATCATTCTTTTTTTAACCTATATGATCATTTTGAGCCCGCAGCTCACTTTATTCCTGATCATTTTTTTACCCGTATCGGGTTTTATCCTGGGACGTATCGGCAGGTCGCTGAAAAAAGAAAATAAAAAAGTATTGCAGCAGTATGGAACCATTTTTTCAACCATTGAAGAAACGTTGGGGGGTATACGCATTATTAAAGCCTTTAATGCAGAAAAAAAGCTGAGCCGGAAATTTGATAGCGAGAATGATGAAATGTATCGGTTAAAAAACAAGGCTAACCGCAGGCGTGATCTTGCATCGCCTGTATCCGAGGCAATGGGTGTAACAACCGTACTGGCTATTTTATGGTATGGGGGAAGATTGGTATTAAACGGCGATCCTTCATTTACCCTCAATGCAGGCGACTTCCTGGCATATATTGCCATCTTTTCGCAACTGATTCAACCTTTAAAAGCATTATCAAGCGCTTCGTATAATATTCAAAAAGGTGCAGCTAGTATTGAACGCATAGAAAACCTGATCAATGAAAACATCACTGTAAAAGAACCGGAGAACCCGAGGGAATTAAAAAACTTTTCCCATTCGATCGAATTAAAGGATGCTACTTTCATGTACGATGATGCGATGATCTTAAAAAATATTAACCTTACCGTTGAAAAAGGAAAGACCATCGCCCTTGTGGGTAGCAGTGGTGCCGGCAAAAGTACTCTGGCCGACTTAGTGCCGCGGTTTCATGATGTTAGCAGCGGTGCTTTGCTGATCGATGGCGTAAATATAAAAGAGTATTCGCTGGCCTCTATCCGCAACCAGATGGGAATCGTAACACAGGAGCCGATACTCTTTAATGATACCATTGCCAATAATATTGCCTTGGGTGTAGATAATGCTACAATCGATACTATTATTGAAGCCGCAAAAATTGCCAATGCACATAATTTTATTTTAGAAAAGGAAGATGGCTACGATACCAATATCGGCGATCGTGGCAGTAAACTCAGCGGCGGCGAAAGGCAACGCATGACGATAGCGAGAGCTGTTTTAAAAAATCCTCCGATACTAATTTTAGATGAAGCTACATCATCACTCGATACCGAAAGCGAGAGGCTGGTACAGGATGCCATTAATAATTTAATGACCAATCGTACCTCCATCGTTATTGCTCACCGTTTATCAACCATTCGTCATGCCGATGAAATTATTGTTTTACAAAAAGGCGAGATCGTGGAAAGAGGAACGCATGATTCACTAATT
>JAYVUE010000052.1:0-2467 GCA_043788195.1 Chitinophagaceae bacterium | reverse complement strand
GTATAGATCCTTATGCCCAGGTTTTCGGCATTATTATATATTACAACAGGAATTGCAGTTAAAAAACCATTTACCAATAAAAAGGGGATCAGTATAATTGCATAAGAAATTAAAAATGCCGTGGCATTAAATGATCTAAAAAAACGACGAAACAAATAAATGATGCCAATAAAAAAAGCTGTAAATAAAAAGACCAGGAAAGTGTACTGCTTATTGTAAAACAGGATTCCCGTGATCAGCAATAATATGGCGAGTCCTTGCAAAATAATGTCAGCATTTTTTTTATTTTTTATTTCTGTAAAATAACTCCGCACACATTCATAAATAAAAATACAGCAGTAGGGTACCACAAAAAAGAAAAGTATCTCCTCCAATGGGAGGTTAAATATTTTGATTCCGATTATATAATCCTCAGCAAAACTCCAGATGCCTTTTGAAGTAAAAAAAATATCCCAGGTTATGTAAATCAAAGCCGGGATGAGTATTGGCAGGAAAAGATATTTCCATTTTTTATAAAAGGCTACTTTTTTATCAAAACTTAAAAAAAGAGGGCCGGTTAAGGAAGCAGCCAGGATAAGAAAATATGTATAGTGCGTATTCAAAAAATTATTTCACATTTCTTTTTTTATCCTCGACCACTTTATTCCAGTATTTTTTTGCCACCCATAACATACCGTAACTTTCCCCTTCGTCTTTATCCAGGTGTTTGTGGTGCATCTTGTGTGCCCAGCGTATTGTACGTACATAAGTATTGTTACTTCTTGTAAAAAACTTTAGTCGTTGGTGTATGATAATTTCATGAACTACAAAATAGGCAATCCCATATAAAGTAATACCACTTCCAATAGCTATAGATAATGTGCTGTTATAAATTACACCAAGCATAATACAAAGCCAGCTTGGTATAGCAAAAATTAAAAAGAAAGCATCATTTTTTTCAAAATAACCAGGCCCCTTTTGATGATGGTCTTTATGTAAATACCAAAGAAACCCATGCATAATAAAACGATGTGAAAGCCAGGTAATGCCTTCCATTACAAAGAATGTGATAATAACTATTAAAATAATCAGCAACCAGTTCATAAAAAAGTTCTTAACAACAAAAAAAACATCAGTTGAATCAATAACAAATGTATGGCGAATTTATTGTTTTTAGAAAAAGGCATAAATTGGAACAGGGATAGCAACAATACACTGACCATAAACCAGCTGAAATAATTAAAAAAAGGCACTTCCCCATTTGCTGCCCAATGCCAAAATCCCAGTTTAATTGCAACCGGTTCCATGATCCAATCAAAAAAAACGGCTAATGTTGCCCCGTCTGCAATAACTGATAAGGCTTTCAACCTCATAGGTTTTGTACCTGAATCAATCGATATTCGCCTGATCGCTTTCATCAGAATCGTATGTATGCAGATCCCGCAACAATAAATAATAATAAACCAGTTGATCCCTATAACCAGTGGAACATTTGCAACTTTATAACCCAATACATTACCATATTGGTAGTTGCCAAAAATAGCAGCCGTTTTAATACCTGTAATTTCTACTCCAATCCCTATCAAAAAACAAAGAATTACAAAAAGAATGAAATATTTATTTTTCTCTTCCTGTGTCCAAAATAACAAAACAAACATCAATAACAGGTTGTATGGAGTGGACCTGATAAAGAAATCTTTATTAAAAATAAGTATCCCCACTATCCCAATACAATGAAAGAAAACGGCAATAACTGTGGCGATCTGATATTTTGAAAACCTGCTGAACACTTCTATTTGAATAAATTTTTACTATGAATAATCTTTATCTTAGTCCCGATTGATAGATCTGAATGCAGTTATTATTTCTACTCCAGCCGATTTTTTTCACCTTTACTAATGAACACTATGTAAAGTATTTCAATACTTTGGAAATGAAGTTTTAAATCACCCGTGCATGCTGTTGTGAACTTGTTATTTTATGAAAGGAAATAGCATCAACCTTAATATAAATTGAACTGGCTTCTTAAACCTGCTTTTGCCACAATATAAACTTTGCCGTAATTGGGTATACGTATCCGTTGCTCAAGAATATTTGCAGGTGTAGTTTTTTTAATTTTTTTAAATAAAGATAAATAATATTTATAGGCAACATATACGCCAAACCTTGCTTTGGAAGGCAATTGCAAAATACCTTCATAAGCATCCCTGAAATCTTTTGCAATATCTTCTTCGATCTGTTTTTTCATTGAAGGGGTGAAATTATTAAAATCAACTTCGGGGAAATAAGTTCGGCTCAATTGTTCAAAATCTGCTTTTACATCCCTTAAAAAATTAACTTTTTGAAACGCTGCACCCAAGGCCTGTGCGGATGGCTTTAAGTTTTCATACATTGTTTTATCGCCATTACAAAAAACATAAAGACACATCAGGCCCACTACTTCTGCACTTCCATAAATATAATCCCTATACCCTTCACTGTTATAGGT
>JAYVUE010000051.1:0-23530 GCA_043788195.1 Chitinophagaceae bacterium | reverse complement strand
GTTGAAGAAGGGATCAACGTTGATATTAATTATACATTGGGCGGAAAGGCAAAAGCTAAATTGTTATCACCACTGATGTTGCGTGTTCAGGATACGGTTCCCTATGTTGAATTTCCAAAAACCCTGCATGTTGATTTTTATAATGAATTTACATTAGTAGAAAGCAGGCTGGATGCACATTATGGAAAATATCTTGAAAGCCAGAGTAAAATATTATTGCGTGACAGTATCAGGTTTATTGGATTAAAAAATGGAGATACTTTGTATTGCGATGAATTATTTTGGGACAGGAACAGGCCGGTGTACCAGTTCTATACCAATAAACCTGTGCAGATAAGAACCAAATCCCAGATCATTTTTGGAGAAGAAGGTTTTGAAACCAACCAGGATTTTACTGAAAAGCTGGTAAAGAAAGTAGTGAACAGTATTTTAAGGGTTCCCACTTCTCAATTTCCTTCAAACTAAAACACTGTTAAACAATTTTTGTTAGCTGTTGTTATCCTAACTTCGGACCTCAATTAATTTATTGTTTTATGGAATATCGTCGTCTTGGAAAATCCGGCTTACAGGTAAGTGTGCTTTCCTTTGGAAGTTGGGTAAGTTTTAGTAAGCAGATCAATGATAAAGTGGCAGATGAATTGATGGGTATTGCATATGATAAAGGGATAAATTTTTTCGACAACGCAGAAGTGTATGCGCTGGGTGAAAGTGAAAAAATGATGGGCCGGGTATTGAAAAAGAAAAAATGGGACCGCAGTTCATACACCGTTTCATCCAAGGCTTTTTGGGGCTGGAGAGGAAAAGAAAATAAACCCAACCAGGCAGGTTGTAACCGTAAACATTTAATAGAAGCCTGTGATGAAGCGTTGCAGCGCCTGCAGGTTAATTATCTTGATATGTATTTTTGTCACCGCCCCGATAAGAATACACCTGTAGAAGAAACAGTTTGGGCCATGAATCATTTAATTCAACTAGGAAAAGTTTTATACTGGGGAACCAGCGAATGGAGCGGTGTTGAAATAATGGAAGCCCATAAAGTAGCACAGGAATACAAGTTGATCGGTCCAACTATGGAGCAACCACAATACAATTTGTTTGAACGCAATAAAATGGAAAATGAGTTTTTGCAGCTATTCAAAACCGTTGGTTTGGGTACAACTATCTGGAGCCCCCTGGGATCTGGCCTTTTAACCGGAAAGTATAACAACGGAATACCAAAAGGAAGCCGTTTTGCTCTCAAAGGATTTGACTGGTTAAAAGATAAATGGGTAATGGAAGATAAAGTAAAGAAAGTAAAAAAATTGACTGACCTGGCTGGTAAACTAGGTGTAAGTACTGCAGCTTTAAGTATTGCCTGGTGTATTAAAAATCCTAATGTAAGTACCGCCATTTTGGGTGCTACAAAAAAAGTACAATTGCTGGATAATTTAAAATCATTGGATGTGTTGGTACAACTTACCCCCGAAGTAATGGAAAAGATAGAAGGGATTATGAAAACAAAACCAACGCTGCCAGAGTATTAGGCCCCCCAAACCCTCCCGAAGGGAGGACTTACGAAGAGAATAATGATTTGAATATTTTTTTATATACTAACGTGAAAATAATAACTATAAATAATACTGCTTTAATGTCTCCCCTTCGGGGAGATTTAGAGGGGCCAATCGTGTACGGTATTTCCAATTGTGATACTATAAAAAAAACATTGGAATGGTTTACAAAAAATAAAATACCATTTGTTTTTTATGATTACAAAAGATCGGGGATCACTAAAGAAAAGTTAACTGCATGGTGTAAACAGGTTGGCTGGGAGGTTTTGCTAAACAAAAAAAGTACAACCTGGCGGGCATTATCACCGGTTGTGCAAATAAAAGTAATTTCTCAATCAGCAGCAATAAAAGTGATGATAGAAAACACAAGCATTATAAAGCGGCCGGTAATAGAATCAGGCAATCAGTTACTGGTAGGCTATAACGAAGAGATGTATGCGAAAATAATAGAGTAAGAAAGAGAAAAGCATGAACGAAAAACCTTTTTATATACCTACCGGCCGGATTGAACAATTCAGTGATGGTGTATTTGCCATTATCATTACTCTTATGGTATTGCAATTAAAAGTCCCCCATTTCCAGGATGGTGCATCGCTGGAAAAAAGCTGGCAGCAATTATCAAAAAGTACATCTAATTTCGTTAGCTTCTTTTTGAGCTTTGTTTTCATAGCTGTATATTGGGTCAATCATCACCAGTTGTATCAATCCATCAAAGTGATCAGCAGGAAACTGTTGTGGCACAATATTCATTTATTGTTCTGGCTGACAGTAATACCCTTTCCTACAGCAATAGTGGGAGAAAATCCACAATCTTCATTAGCTGTTATGTGCCTGGCCTTTGTGTTCATGATGGCTTCCCTGGCTTCATACCTGATGCAGCGGCACGCCCACTTTAATGCAGACCTAATGCACGAAGTGCTGTCGGACAAGTCAAAGGAAAGGCCGATCAAAAAAAGCCTGGTTAGTATTTTCCTCTATATAATTATTATTGTAATGGCCCCGTTTTATCTTTACATTGCTTACGGACTTTTTGCATTGGCAGTAGGCATGTTTATCATACCGCCGCAACTGAATTTAAAAAGTAAACTTTCAACCATCAATAAAAATAAAAAATAATGAAACGTAACGCAACTGCCGTTTGGAACGGCACAGGAAAAGAAGGCACCGGCCATCTTACCACTCAAAGTACCACATTAAATAAAACACAGTACTCATTCAATTCGCGTTTTGCAGATGGTATTGGTACCAACCCCGAAGAGCTGGTAGCAGCAGCACACGCCGGATGTTTTGCAATGAAACTAAGTTTTGTATTGAATGCTGCAGGCTTTACTGCGGATGAAATTGATGTTAATTGTACCATTACATTAGACAGCGGGGCAATTACCAATTCTCATTTAGTAGTAACAGCAAAAGTGCCGGGCATATTGCAGGAAAAATTTGATGAATGTATGGAAGATGTAAAGGCCAATTGTTTGATATCCAAAACACTTAATACTGATAAAACCTACGAAGTAAGTTTGAATTAATTACACCTTGTCAATACTGTATGATTGAAAAATTATGATCTTTAAGAAGTAAAACAATTATCATGTCTTTTAAAAATAAAACTGTAATTATTACCGGGGCCAGCAGGGGTATTGGTAAAGCCATAGGGCTTCGTTTGGCAGCCGAAGGTGCTAATATTGTAATTGCTTCCAAAAGCGTTGAGGAAAATCCTAAACTAGGCGGTACCATTTTTTCTGCAGCACTTGAAATGGAACAGGCGGGGGGCAAAGCATTGGCAGTACAATGCGATATCCGGTTTGAAGACCAGGTTCAAAATGTTATTGATAAAACCATTGAAACATTCGGTGGCATAGATATTTTAATTAATAATGCCTCTGCCATAAACCTTACACCCACAGAACAAACTGAACCAAAGCGTTTTGACCTGATGTATGATATCAATGTGCGTGGAACTTTTTTTGTAAGTAAAGCCTGCATACCTCATTTAAAGAAAGGTACCAATGCTCATATTTTAAATTTATCGCCGCCAATCAATATGGATATGAAATGGTTTGCTAACCATTTGGCGTATACGATAAGTAAGTATAACATGAGCATGATCGCCATGGGGTTAGCTGCCGAGTTAAAAAAATATAATATTGCAGTCAATGCGGTATGGCCACGTACCACCATTGCCACCGCCGCCGTGCAAAACCTGCTTGGCGGTGATATGCTGATGAAGATGAGCCGCACAACTGATATCTTAGCCGATGCGGCTTATTATATTTTATCTAAACCTTCTACTGAATGTACGGGTAATACTTTTATTGATGAAGCTGTATTAGCAGCTGAAGGAATTACCGACCTGGATAAATATTCAGTGGTACCCGGGGCAAAATTATATACAGATCTCTTTGTTTAGTATCCTTGTTAATAATTTCCTAAAAGCTTTTTTGATTGATGAGTGGTAACACTTATCCGGCTTGTACGTTTAATTTCGTATTATCATCGTTACGCCATGAACGATGGGTAATCAAAACCAAAAAGTATAGCCATGAACTCACTTCAACTCAAAGTAGTATGCTTTTGCATGTTACTAACCACCACGGCTTTCAGCCAAACCGAAAAAAAGAAATTAGCTATTAAAAAAATAACAACCGCCATCAAAATTGACGGTTCACTGGAAGATGCTGCCTGGAAAGGAGCTCCATTGGCTGATAAATTTGTAGAATTACGACCAACCCCTTTCCTTAAAGAAAGTGATGATAATGCCTCCCAGGTATATTTTTTATATGATAATTCAGGCGTTTATGTTGGAGGATATTTTCATGAAAAGAATAAAGACAGTATAGCTGCAGAACTAACGGGAAGGGATGGTTTTGGAAATAATGATTTTGTGGGCATCGTACTGGATACATATAATGACAAACTTAACGGCTTCGAATATTTTGTAACTCCATTGGGTGAACAAATGGATGCCAAAGTATCTCCGAATACCAATGGCAACAGTGAAGATTTTAGCTGGAATGCAGTTTGGCAAAGTAAAGCAATAATGCAAGCTGATGGCTGGAGTTTTGAAATGTTTATACCCTATTCTGCTATCCGTTTTGGAAAAAAGAAAGTTCAGGACTGGGGACTTAATATAGTACGTCGCAGACAAAAGAGCGGGAAACAATTATTCTGGCAACAAATAGATCCAAACGCAAATGGGTTTCTTACACAGGAAGGCACATTAACCGGGCTCGAAGATATAAAACCGCCATTGCGTTTACAATTGTCACCTTATTTTTCTTCTTACCTGATCAATAATGCAACTGCACCGGCAGGTACAAAAAAAACATCCACAATAATCAGTGGCGGAATGGATGTTAAATTTGGTATCAACCAGGCCTTTACTTTAGACATGACACTGATACCAGATTTTGGACAGGTACAATCTGATAACCGGGTTTTGAATCTTACTCCTTTTGAACAAAAATTCAGCGAGAACAGGGCTTTTTTTACAGAAGGAACAGAATTGTTTAATAAAGGAAACCTTTTTTATAGTCGTAGAATTGGTGCCCAACCTATTCATTTTTATGATGCCTATGGCCAAACAGTGGGTACTGAAACTGTTGTAGAAAATCCTGCTCAAAGCAAATTGATCAATGCCACAAAAATAAGCGGTCGTACACAAAAAGGGTTAGGCATTGGATTTTTGAATGCGATAACTAAACCCCAATATGCAATTATTGTTGACAATGCCAAACAAAAAAGGAAATTCCAGACTGATCCACTGACTAATTATAATGTTTTTGTACTTGATCAAACACTAAAAAACAACAGCAGTATTTCCCTGGTGAATACAAATGTTTTGCGTAGCGGAAATGATTATGACGCAAATGTAACTTCGGCGCTTTTTGATTTCAATGACAAAAAAAACAAATGGAATATCGGAGGTAATGTAAGTTTTAGTAATATACTGGGGCGGGGTGGTAAAAACATAACGGGGTATGCCCACTCTATATACTTTGGAAAAACAAGTGGACGTTTTAATTTCAATGTCTGGCAAGAGCTTAGCAATGCTAAATATGACAAAAGTGACCTTGGTTATTTTACCAATAATAATACGATGGATCAGGGAATTTGGGCTGGATATAGCTGGAACAAACCACACGGATGGTATAATAGCCTGCGGGTAAACGCCAATTTCTGGTATAGCAGGCTGGTATCACCTATCGATAACCTGCGCCGTAAAGAAATGATGTATCAGAATGCCGGGTTAAATATTAACGTAAATGCACAAACGAAAAAATTATGGTTTGTTGGGCTTAATATAAATAGCGGCCCATCTTATAACGATTTTTATGAACCGAGAGAAGAAGGGAGGGTATTCAGGAATAAAGGAAGGATCGGACTCAATTTATGGTGGGAAAGTAACAGTGCTAAAAAACTTTCATGGAATGGAAGTGTTTTCACAGGCACCGGTGGTGTATTTAACAGAAAAAGTATTGATCTGAGCCTTGGTGGAAAATTTAGAGTTAGCAGTAAGTTTTCAATTGACCTTGGCATAAGTTCATCAAATGCATTTGACCAGCCTGGTTATGCCGGAAGAGATACCACCAGTACTGGCACCCCAAGCATCATTTTTTCCAGGAGAGACTTAAGAACGGTAGAATCTGTAGTCAATATAAAATACAATTTCAACAATAAAATGGGGCTTACACTCAGGTCAAGGCATTACTGGAGCAAAGTAGAACCTATACAATTTTATGAATTAAATACAACAGGTAACCTGCAAACCCCTTCTGTTGCATTTACTCAAAATGTAAAACAAAATTATAATTACCTGACAGTTGATATGGTGTACAACTGGGAATTTGCACAAGGCAGTTTTTTTAGTATTGTATGGAAGGATATTGGAGAAAAATTTAACCGTCAATTTGAAAAAAATTATACAACAAACCTCGCAAATACAATTGGCGGGTCACATTACTCGAGCCTTTCTTTAAGGGTAATTTATTTTCTGGATTATCTTACTTTCAGGAATAAAATGAAGAAGAAGAAATAGAGATCTTTATTAGTATTAACAGGTGCATGAATTCATTATGACAAACAATTAATACTGACCCGCCAATGGCGGGGTCAGTATTAAAATCTGACTGATTATATTTCAGTTATTATTTTGAAGCACTGTTACCAATAATAATAGCTGCCATGGCAAGAGCCGTGTCTTTTAAAAGGCTTCCCATATTGCCATCCATGGCTGGTTTAAGGTGTAATGTAAACACAAAGATCAGTAAAAGCACAGCCAGTAAATAGCAGGCAACCCTTTTAAACTTGTTGATAAGAATGGCCAATGCAGCTGCGATAAGACATGCACCGGTAACATAAACCCATATTTTCCCTTCGGCCGGCATAAACGATGGTACCATTCCACCCATTGTATCAGCATTCATTAGATGTAAAACGCCAAAGGTTCCGATGGCCAGTGCAAAAAGTATTTCAGCAATTTTTGTTGGAATTATTGATTTCATGTTATTGAGTTTAGACTGAAAAATTAAGAATTAATCCTGAGTTTTACTACAACTGAATACTTAATGTTGGTAATATGTGATGGCAGCAATATAAATTTTAAGAAATACAAAAATAAAAAACCGTGGTATTATTGTAAATCAAACAATAGACCACGGTTAAAAAAATGCTGTATTAAGATAGATCCGTAAAAAAATTATCTTAAAATTCCTTTCGGTACTTCCTTCTCCAATAAATATTTATAAATAAATTTTGTTTTAAGGTTTTGAAAATGAATCCCTTTATTACCACCCCAGCCATGCCTGCCCCCGGGGTAGATAACAAATTCAAAATCTTTTTTAGCATCTTCCAGTTTATCGATCAGCCGTAAACTATTTTGCAGGTGCACATTGTCATCTATTACACCATGAACGATCTGCAACATGCCTTTGTATTTATCTACATAGTTTAATACTGAACTGGTTTTATACCCTTCTGGATTATTAGCCATTGTACCCATATAGCGTTCAGTATAATGACTGTCGTAAAAATTCCAATCCGTTACACTGCCTCCTGCCATCCCGTGTGTAAATATGTCGCTGCCATAAGTTAGTGCATAACAGGTCATATACCCGCCATAACTAAACCCGGTGATACATATCTTTGTAGGGTCTGCATTACCGTTAGCTATCAGCCATTTAACCATTGTGCTGTAATCCTTCATTTCCCAATAACCCAGGTTATGATAAAAATAGTTTACACCTTCTTTACCAAAGTGGCCGCTGGCCCTGTGATCCATCACAACTTGTATCAATCCTTCTTTGGCATACCATTGCTGATTGCCGCTTAAACCCCAGGTATCCCAGCAACTGCCTGCATTGGGTCCGCCATAAATTGAAATTAAAACAGGATATTTTTTATTTTTATCCATATTTACAGGCCAGGTTACTTTCATAGGCAGCTCGTACAAACCATCATCACTTTTTACTCTTAAAAAATCAGTTTTGGCCAATGTATAATTGTTAAAATCTTCGCCTTTGGCATCGCCCAAATCTTTAACAATCTTTCCTTTGTTACTAATCAATGTCATTTTACTGGGATTGGAAACATTATTGTATGTAGTTACAAAATAGGAACCATTGGGTGAAAGATTAATATTATGATTGTAATCCCCAAAGCTTAACCGCTGCAGGTTTTTACCGGTAATGTCTACACGATAAAAATCTGTTCTTGCCGTATTTTCTTTCCCTTTTGCAGTAAAATAAATTATATTATTTTTTTCATCTACATAAGTAAGGTCTGTAACTGTGAATTTACCTGAAGTGATCGGGTTAATTAGTTTTCCGGTCATGTCATAATTATACATGTGTTTCCACCCGGTAGCATCATTAAAAAGTATAAATCCTTTCCCATTGTCTAAAAAATGAATGCGTTGGCCCTCATCATCAAGGTCGATCCATGTCTTTTGTTTTTCGTTATAAAATTCTTTTTTGCTGCCATTGGCAGTATTCACTTCATAAATGATCAGGTTATCCTGTAAACGGTTCATCCATTGTACCAGCAATGTGCTACCATCTGGTTTCCAGTAAGGGGCGCCAAAATACTGATCATCTTTGGCATTAAAATCAGCCCAGGTAATATTGCCGCCATCGGGTACGGTGATGCCGATCTTCACTTCAGGATTTGGATCACCAACTTTTGGATAACGCTCTTTTTCCACTAAACCGTGCAATCCGGCACCGTCGGTAATTGTGTAAACAGGAACAGGACTGTCGTCTGTTCTGAAGAAGGCAATATGTTTACTATCAGGGGCCCACCAGAAAGAACGATAAGCTGAGCGTCGTCCCAGGATCTCTTCAGTATATACCCAGCTGGCGTAACCATTTAATATTACATCGCTGCCATCATTAGTGATCTTTGTTTCTTTTTTAGTTTCAATATTTACAGTGTAAAGGTCATTGTTTTTAGAGTAGGCTATATAGTTACCATCCGGACTTAAAGTTGGATTGTTCTCTTTGTCTTTATCAAAAGTCAGCTGAATGTCTTCTACATTTTTTGTAACATACAGGTCAGTTCCCTTAGTAATAATCTTGGGTTTTGTTGGCACAGATCCTTTTATTATTTGCTCTTCCTTGTATTCAGATTCAGCCCCTGTTTTACAATCGATCAATATGTTTTTTCCATCCTTCCTTAAAACAAAATGGCTGTCATCGATCCATTTGGAAACATTTGGTAAGGCCGTGGTGATCCCTTTAAAATTTCCTTTGAAGTATTGATCATCGGTTAGCTCTTTTTTTTGCGCATGAACAGAAATTGATACTGCTGCCAATAACAAAATGGCTGACCCTTTTTTTGCAAGCTTAATCATACAGATGTATTTATAAATTAAAAACTACAAGATAGTTTTTTTGTAAGAAATGAGCACCAGAATTTGATGAGTGGATGAGGTGTAAAGTTCTATTAAAGTCTGCTTATTGAAATTATTGTAACTGTAGGTTTAAAGTATTGTCCCTGGCCGGGATACAACTGCTGAATTTTTTTTACCAGGTCCATTCCTTTGATCACTTTTCCAAAGGCAGCAAAACCTTGTCCGTCCTGATTTCTTTTACCGCCAAAATCTAAAGCCGGCTGATCACTGATACAAATAAAGAAACTGCTGGTAGCCGTTGCCGGGGCGCTTCTTGCCATGGAGATAGTTCCGTGTTTATGTAGTAAACCGGTTTGTTGTGTCGTTTCCATCGGGATGGGGGCAAACTCTTTTGTTGAATCTACATTACCTCCTTGTATCACTTCAATTTTTACTGTATTGTTGGGCTGGTTATTTAAGGTAACGGATCTAAAGAATGAACTGTTGTTGTAGAGATGCGCATCAACATACTTTAAAAAATTAGCAACGGTTAGCGGGGCTTTTGAAGGATATAATTCGATGCTGATATTGCCCAGTTCAGTTTTTATTACACAGTTTATTTTTTTTTGTGCATTAAGATTTGTCAGACAGAATAAAGAAAGTACTGTTGTAATAATTCTTATCATACTTCTAATGTAAGAAATAATTTTGTTATTGATCCATATTCTCCGGCCGCATCATCGGAAAAAAAAGAACGTCCTGTATAGAATGTTGATTGGTTAACAACATCGCGATCCTGTCAATACCAAATCCTATTCCGCTCGTCGGCGGCATACCATATTCCAACGCCCTTAAAAAATCATGATCAATGAACATTGCTTCATCATCACCACGTTCCATTAATTTGGTTTGCTCTTCAAAGCGGGCCCGCTGTTCCTGGGGATCATTTAATTCACTATAAGCATTGGCAATTTCTTTACCGTTGCATATCAGTTCAAAACGTTCTACCAATCCGGGTTTGCTGCGGTGCTTTTTTGTAAGCGGGCTCATTTCTACCGGGTAATCAGTAATAAAAGTTGGCTGCAAATAATTATCCTCGCATTTGCCACCAAAAATTTCATCGATCAGTTTTCCTTTGCCCCATTTTTCATCAGCATGAATTTTTAATTGTTTGCACACTTCCCTGATTCCTGCTTCATCCATTGTACTGATATCAAAACCGGTATGTTCCTTTATGGCATCATACATGGTTATTCTTTTGTAAGGGGCTTTAAAATCAATTTCATTTTCACCTGCCATTATTTTAGTTGAACCATTTGTTGCGATAGCCGCCCGTTCCAACATTTGCTCTGTTGTATCCATCATCCATTCATAATCTTTATACGCAACATAAAATTCCAACACGGTAAACTCTGGGTTGTGTGTGCGGTCCATGCCTTCGTTTCTGAAATTGCGACTGAATTCATACACCCATTCAAAGCCGCCAACGATCAGTCTTTTTAAATAAAGTTCATTGGCAATACGCATATACATTGGTGTATCCAGTGCATTGTGATGCGTTGTAAACGGCCTTGCTGCGGCGCCGCCGGGGATACTTTGTAAAACAGGTGTATCTACTTCAAGTGCACCACGTTCATTTAAAAATTCGCGAATGGCATTTACCATTTTTGTGCGTTTGATAAATACTTCTTTTACGCCAGGGTTTACTATCAGGTCGGCATAACGCTGGCGGTAACGAAACTCAGGATCGGTAACTTCATCAAATGCTTCACCATCTTTTTCTTTTACAATTGGTATAGGACGCAAAGATTTTGTAAGAATAGTAAACTCACTAACATGAACAGACGTTTCACCGGTTTTGGTGGTGAATACATAACCTTTGATGCCGATGATATCACCGATATCAATTAATTTTTTCCAAACAGTTTGATACATTTTTTTATCCTCTCCGGGACAGATATCATCCTGCTTGATATAGAATTGTATCTTACCCACACTATCCTGCAATACAGCAAAATTTGCTTTACCCATATCACGCACACTCATGATGCGGCCGGCCAGGCATACATCTGCAAACAACTCTTTATCACCCTGAGCGTAGTCGAAGGGCTCACCTTTATAATTTTCCTTGATATAAACAGATGTTGTATTAACCGGGTATAATGCTGCCGGATAAGCATCTATTCCTAAATTATTTAATTCAGTTAATTTTTCTCTCCTGATGATCTCCTGTTCGGATAAGTGTTGTGTACTCATTGGTTAGGCTTTTAGCCTTTAGCCTTTAGCTTTTAGCCCTTAGCTTTTAGAGATTCGGCTAACGGCTAATGGCTAACGGCTAATAGCTTTTTTGGCAAAGATACTTTATGCAACCGATTTTTAGATTTAAGCATTCACAAGTTTAGTTTGGCAGGAAACTTGCCTATATTTAGTAACAATAAAATACTGAAAAATGAAAAGAATATTGATCGCTGTTATTTTTTCTTCGTTGTTTTACGGATGTGATGTGATCAGTCAGCTGCCGCAGTCAACCGGTGTTACAGAATCCGAAGCCGGGCAGGGAATCAGGGAAGCATTGAGCCAGGGCCTGGTGAAAGCAGTGTTACACCTGAACAGGGAAGATGGATTTTTTAAAGACGCTTTGTATAAAATATTATTACCGCCTGATGCAAAAAAAATTGAAAACACGTTGAGGGATATTGGCCTTGGCAGTATAGTTGACAAAGCCATTTTACAAATTAACCGTGGCGCCGAAGATGCTGCAGCTTTTGCCAAACCAATTTTTGTAGATGCCATAAAAAGTATGACACTAAGTGATGCGATTGGTTTGGTAAGAAATGGCGATACCAGTGCTACGCATTTTTTCAGGGAGAAAACATCTGATGCATTGAGCTCCGCTTTTTTACCCGTGATAAAATCTTCATTGGATAAAGTGCAGGCCACTAAATATTACGGGGATATTGTTACGCGGTACAATAATTTTCCTACCACATTTAAAAAGATCAATCCCGATCTGCCGGGGTTTGTAACGGGTAAGGCAATCAATGCGTTGTTTGATTTGGTTGCGCAGGAAGAAAGAAATATCAGGCAGAATATTGCGGCAAGAACAACAGAGATATTAAGAAAAGTTTTTGGAAATAGATTCTGATCAATAATCCGCCAGTAATATCTGCCAGGCCTCATCCACTTTTCCTGCATCCAATAATTCTTTTGCATAGCGGTGCAGCTCAATATCCATTTCATTGGGATTGATGGAATAGTACTGAATGATATTTTTTAATTTTGCATCATCAAAAGCCGGATCTATAAATGGCATTTCATGTACATTAGCTAACTGGCCTAAATTATTTCCTGTAAGTACCGGGCTGTTTCTGATACTATCCGGCAATACATCCACACCTATTCCTAATTGTGTGTTGGGCTTGGCTACTTTAAACAAATTTGTTTCATCAACTTTACAATACCAGTCGCCACCCAGCCGGGCAATATGCTGAATCTTTGTTTGATCAATTTTGTTGTGCTCGTCCAGTATACTTTCATCGATGTGCATGATCAGCACTTCACAAATAATTAAATTGCCGGCGCCACCTTCTGTGCCCAATGGTTTTACTTCAATCACTTTGCACTCTAATTTTATCTTACTTTCTTTTACCATTGGCGGTTTTACCATGGTTGCTTTTTCTTCGGTAAATCCTGTTTTTATATATTCATTAATGTCTTTTGAAAATTCGCAACTGCTCAGGCTTACTTGTTGTACCATTGCATAGTCGGCAATATTGATCACCACTTCGGGTACTTCCAACACATTTTGTAGTGTATGTTTGGTAGTATTATCCCTTACCCTTCGTGCAGGTGAAAAAATAAGTACAGGCGGATTGGAAGAAAATAAATTGAAAAAACTAAATGGGCTCAGATTAACATTACCGGCTTTATCGATCGTAGATGCAAAACAAACGGGCCTGGGCGCAATGGCGTGTTGCAGGTAGTTTTGAACATCTGCAGGTTTTAATTTTTTTAAATCAAGTGTTAGCATGTTATTTATTTTATTGCTTAACCGCTAAGGCACGAGGGCGCAAAGAAACGCCAAGGGCTATTAATAATTATTCACGAATCTTCTAAATCCATTTTTCAATAAAGGCACATTAAAGTTTATTAAAAATCCCATTTTCTTATCAGCAAGTTTTAAATAGGAAATTAATTGCGCTTCATGCACTGGTAATATTCCTTCTAAAGCCTTTAATTCAAGAATTATTTCACTTTCAACCAGAATATCAATAAAAAACTCCTTTCCTGTATTTGTGCCTTTGTAAAATAACGGAACCTTTACCTGTCTTTGAACAAATATATTCCTCATTTCAAATTCCTTCAATAACGCATATTCATAAACAGATTCAAGTAATCCAGGCCCTAAATGTTTATGCACTTCAAGGCATGCACTAAAAATCTGGTTAGCCAGATATTCAAACTGTTCTTTATTCATAGCGGTACTTTGCGCCTTAGCGTCTTTGCGGTTAAACTTAAATATTCTTCTTCAGCGCTAAAATACTAAAATCACTCTCATCCCTCACAATGGTATTACTCAATTTTCCCAGTCCATCAATTTCCATTTCTACCAGGTCTCCTTGCTGCAACCATTGTTCTGTATAGTTTGGATCATTTAATTTTCCGGTGCCGTTCAGTTCTAAAAAACAACCGGTGCCAACAGTACCACTACCAATAATATCGCCGGGCATCAGTTGAACACCATAGCTACAGCGTTCAATAATTTCTGCAAAGGTCCAATCCATATCACTAACATTTCCCTTGCTCACCTGTACACCATTTACCCAACATTTCATATCTAAATTCCAGGCTTTTCCCGTGTGATTTTCTTTGCAGGGTACTTCGTATTGTTCCAGTTCATCCAGCGTAACCAATATAGGACCTATAACTGTAGAAAAATCCTTTCCCTTGGCCGGGCCAAGATTCAATAACATCTCTTCCATTTGCAATCTTCTTGCACTTATATCATTCATGATCATCAGTCCGCCAATATATTCATCAGCTTCTTCGGCAGTAATATTTCTTCCGGGTTTACAGATAACAATGGCGACTTCCAGTTCAAAATCCAGTTTTTCAAAATGATCGGGCATGCATACAATTTCACCAGGGCCCTGGATACTGTTGTGATTAGTAAAATAAAAAATGGGATATTGGTCAAACTCGGGGATCATATCCACTTTACGGTTTCGCCTGGCAGCAGCAACGTGCTGGCGAAAAGCATAACCATCACGGCAACTGGTAGGATGTGGTACGGGTGCTAATAATTCTGCATCAGCAAAAGGAATGGTCATGATATTTCTACCCATTCCGTCTTTAACTCTTTGCTCCACAGCCTTTGCCAGGGGCATTATTTCTTCCCAATAATTTAAAAACATAGCCATACTTACCGGCAGGTCGGGGTGCAGTGCTTCTGTGGGATATAAATTGCCGTCAATTACAAGGGCCAGCTGATCATGCCCTTCGTTTAAATAAGTAACTAGTTTCATAAATGTTTAAAATTATGTGTCAAAAATAACTATAAAATGCGCAGTAAATAACTTTGCCGGAATTGCAAAACAATAAAGGCTTACCATTTTTCTTCGGGGTCAATATTTTTATTATCTTCTTTGAATTGTTTACGGGTTTTTATTTTTTGTTCCTGCCTTTCAATGATCAGGGTTGAAATGATAAGGCCGGCATCTTCCCCTGGGTTTTGTTGAAGCAGTGATTTTAATTTTTGTTCGCTTACATCAATACGGTATAAGTAAGTAACCAGTTTTTCAAAATCATTTTTAATAAGGTCATTGATGCAGGCGGTTAAAAGAATGTGTAACTCCTTATATGAAATTTTTTCCGGCAAGCTGAGTGCCAGTTCGGTATTAATTGATAATATCAATTCATTATTCTCCATCAGCGAAATCCTTTAATCAGCCACCTTCATCCCGCCCATGGCGGGAGAACCGGATCCTTAAAATTGAAAAATAGTTTAAAATCTGCGAAACCTGCCTGACGGTAGGCGGGTTCATTAATTCATTTAATCAGCGATTTATTTTCTTTATCTGCGATCTGTTTTCCATCACCCCTGTTCCAAACAAAGCAAAATCATATTTTACAGGATCGGTTTTATCCAATGTACATAAAAATTCCGTTAGCTCCAATGCGGCCTGCCAGTCGATTGGCTGGCGTTTTAATAAGCCCATTTTTTTTGCAACCCTTGCCACGTGAACATCAATCGGGATTATTAATTGCGATGATGAAATTTTTTTCCAAAGTCCAAAATCAACTCCCTTGTTATCATTCCTCACCATCCATCTTAAGAACATATTTAATCTTTTGCAGGAAGAATTTTTTTTGGGAGAGGCAATGTGTTTTTTTGTTCTTTCCGGAACTTCCGGCATTGAAAAAAAATAATGATAAAATCCGGTCAACCCGTTTTCAACCGTCTTATCTTTTTTATTCATGCCTTTGGTAAATGCGGTTTCAAGAGAATCGTTTTTTGAATAATGGAATTTAAAAAATTCAATAAAATAAAGCAGGTCTGTGGCATTAAATGTTCTGTGTTTAAAATGGAGTAATTTTTTTAATTGTTGTTGATCAGCATGTAAACAAAAATCGTGCGGAGCATTATTCATCAGTTGCATCAGTTCCCTGCCTTTATTGATAATGGTAGTACGGTTTCCCCAGGAAAATATGGCTGCAAAAAAACCGGCGATCTCAATGTCCTGTTTTTTAGAGAAAAGATGTGGGATCAAAATGGGATCATTCTTAATGAAAGAAGGATGGTTATAAAGATCAACTTTATCGTCGAGTTCTTTTTTGATTTTTTTTCCTGATGGCTGCATCAGCTTATTATTATGTTTTGTCTTTTTTAAACAAGGCGGCAACTGCAATCAATACCCAGATGATGTTTACGATCATGGAAGGATATGCTTTATGTACCAATGTGTTAATGGTAAAAAAGATCCCGCCCAATAAGTTGCTTATGATATATACAGGTGAAGTACTTTTAAGTTTCCCGTTTATATTAAAAAAGTAGGAACCAACGATCAGTATAGCGCCGATCCATCCAATGATCTCAACAAAATAATCCATTGTATTAGCCAATTGCATTTTTCAGATCTTCGATCAGGTCATCCACATCTTCAATGCCTACACTTAATCTTATCAAACCCTCACTCAACCCATTTTTAATTCTTTCTTCTTTGGGTATGCTGGCATGAGTCATGCTGGCGGGGTGATTGATCAATGATTCTACTCCACCCAAACTTTCGGCTAATGAAAAAAGATGTGTTGAAGACAGCACCCTTTTCACTTCATGTTCACTTTCGTCTTTTAATTCAAAGCTGAGCATACCGCCAAAATCACGCATTTGTTTTTTAGCAATAGCGTATCCCTTACTATCTTCAAAACCCGGCCAATATACTTTTGCAACTTTAGGATGGCTGCGTAACCAATGAGCAATGGTTTTGCCGTTTTCGCAATGTTGTTTCATACGCACATGTAATGTCTTTATTCCGCGAAGTATTAAAAAACAATCCATAGGACCGGGCACGGCCCCGCAACTTTTTTGAATAAAATATAATTTTTCTCTTAATGTTGAATCATTCATTATTAAAGCGCCTTGTATCACATCACTATGTCCACCCAGGTATTTTGTAGAAGAATGCATTACAATATCTGCTCCCATGTCAAGCGGATTTTGAAGATAAGGTGATGCAAAAGTATTATCAACACACAATAATGAATTGGCCGTTTTTGCAATAGCAGCTATGGCCGCAATATCTGTAATATTCATTAACGGATTGGTGGGCGTTTCTACCCAGATCAGTTTTGTATTGCCGGTAACCGCAGCTTTTACATTTTCAACATCCGTGGTGTTTACATAAATAAATTTAATTCCATATCGTTCCCATACTTTGGTAAATAAACGATAGCTGCCTCCATACATATCATTTGCAGCAATAACTTCATCGCCGGGATTTAATAGTTTTATAACACTATCGGTAGCGGCTACACCGCTTCCAAATGCCAGGGCGTATTTGCCATTCTCAATAATTGCGAGGGCATCTTCAAGCGCCTTGCGGGTAGGATTTTGGCTTCGTGCATATTCATACCCTTTATTTTTACCAGGCGCTTCCTGCACATAAGTACTGGTTTGGTAAATGGGTGTCATTATGGCTCCTGTTGACGGGTCGGGTGCTGCTCCGGCATGAATGAATTTTGTAGCAGGTTTCATTAGTGTTTAATATTTGATTTGATAAAACAGAATGGCAAAGGTGAGTAATTAATTTAAAACGGGTTTATATAATTTGTGCTGCACATAAACATTTCCAGTCAAAGTTATTTTCAGTATAAGCTGCTTTGGGTTCAATTTTTTTATCCAGTATTTTTCGTGACAATATTTTTGCATTAACGAGTTTTCTCCTGGCTTCGTGTATATGATCCTGAAGGGTTGTGTTTTGCATCCATAGTTGCTGTGGAGGTTCATAGCCAATCTTATTAGGATCCCAAACAATTTCATCTGGCAATTTCTTGTTCATGGCTTGCCTGAATAACCATTTCGTCCAGCCATTATGAATTTTAAATCTGGCCGGAAGGGAAAAAACAAATTCAACGAGTTCGTGATTTAAAAAAGGTAAGCGTACTTCGCGGCCATGGGCCATACTATTTCTATCGGCAAACCGAAGTAATTCTTCCAAACCCATTTCGGCCGTGTTAAAGTGTAAGATATCATTGAGTTTGGTAACAATGGGTTTATGAATCCCCTCCCATTCATGGCCGATTAGCGATTTGATCAGATCCGGATCAATATCAGGATGCGTCATGATCTTGCGGTATTCATTTTTTTCCAATTGTATAGCTGCATGAGCAGGCATGAAGGCAGCCAGGTAATTTTTAATATTCCAATGAAACGGAAGGTTGTTTTTTTGTAAAGCTTTTTTTTCTTTTTCTGTGGCCCCCAATTTATGCCTGTTTAATACTTCCTGCAGGTACCAATGAATGTAACGGGGATAGCCGGCCAGTATTTCATCGGCGCCCTGGCCATCTAATAACACTTTTACATTGTGTTGTTTAGCTAATTCAAACACTTTGTATTGTACAAAAATGCCTGATGATTGAAAGGGTTCTTCCTGGTGAAAACAAAGTTTTTCAAAATCATTGATGAGCTGATCGGCTGATGATTGTACCTGAAAATTAGTGACCCCCAGGAAGCCGGTTAGCAAATTAATTTTTTCGGATTCATCTTTTTCAAACCCTGGGAACACAGCAGAAAAAGTTTTAAGTGTATTCATTGCCTGCCCGGCAGGCAATAGATTGTTTTGTTTAATATTAGCAATGATCGAAGAGCTATCAATTCCGCCGCTGAGGTTTACACCAATGGCCACATCACTTCGAAGCCTTCTTTTTAAAGATGAAGAGAATAGTTCTGTAAATCTTTCAATGGCATCGTCAGCGGTAATATCAATTTTCAATTCTTTATTTAAACTCCAGTAGGGTTGCGTTTTTAATTTAAATTCAGAGAGATTAAATTTTAAAAAATGAGCTGGTGGAAGTGAATAAATATTTTGAAAAAAAGTTTGTTCTTTATCCAGTGAATTCTGAACATGCCCCAATACAAGATAATTCAGCAACATTTTATTATCAATTGTCTTATCTATCCCCGCCGCCCATAAGGCTTTCATTTCACTGGCAAAAATAAAATGCTCAGCGTCTTCGTAATAATAAAACGGTTTTTCGCCGAACCGGTCTCTTGCTGCAAAAAGCTGTTGTTCTTTTTCATCCCAAATAGCAAAAGAAAACATACCATCAAACTGGCGAAGGCAGTTTTCATTCCAGTAATCAAAAGCTGCAACAATAACTTCGGTATCCGAATGAGATTGAAATGTATATCCCTTTTGCTGTAAAAAAGACCTTATTTCAATATAATTATAAATTTCTCCGTTATGTACGATGGTATAACGGTTATAATAATGCATTGGCTGTGCAGCCTGGGCAGAGAGATCAATAACAGTAAGTCGCCGGTGGCCTAACAGGATATTTCCTGAATCGTTACTCCAAAAACCTTCTCCATCAGGGCCCCGGTGAGCAATACTATCAGTCATTTTTTTCAGGCAACGTAATAATTCCGGTTTTTTTGAAACCTCGGAGTTTTGATCTGCTAATAAAATGCCGGCTATTCCACACATAATGTAAATATCAAACAAAAAATCTGAGTGTGTAAAGGCAGCACCTTAAATTATATTTTTTCTTTTATTGATATACAATGGGTAAACTTACTTTCATATCATCCCACATAAAAAGTAAATTGGAGCCTGTGGCTGATTTTTCGAAAACCATTACCAGGGCATCTAAAATTTCGGATTGTTTTTGTACCTGCAGATCTATGCGTACAAAGTCTTTCTTTTCATCATATTTGAAAGAACCCCAGGTGTCTGTTTCTTTATTTAAAATGATGGTCCATTTTTCTGTATAAGGGATACAATATATAGTGTATCTTCCTTTTTTTACTTTTTTGTCGTTGATCCTTACTGTTTGAAAAAATTCTATTTCTGTTGCTTCATTGGCACCAATGCGCCACACTTTTCCGTACTCAACTAATTCTCCAAAAATCACCCTCCCGTTTTTTTGCGGGCGGCTATAGATCACACGTGCAACAAGGGGGTCTGTTATTTTATCCTGGATCTTTAATACGGGATAGCCATTGGGGCAATAGCTCATATCCATCGGAGACTTGTCAATGGCAGGGTATTTAGTTTGCGCTATCACAGCCGTTATTGAAAATGTAAAAGTTGTCAGTATATAAAAAAAATTTTATGAAAATTTTTTTCAAAGATACTTAATCAGCTATTCAATAGTTGTTGTAAATGATTTGCAGTAAAATTTTTTAATGAAGGGAAAAATTCGGCATAGCAAATTTGCATTTCATCGTAATGCAGATTAAAAAGTTCAAATGCTGTTTTACTTTCCTGCAGGTAAGCTGCACGGCGTACCAATCCGCCAAAACTTTTTTCGATACCCCATTTATAACGGTAGTTAAATAACCAATCCTGTTTTTTCATGTAGGGAAACATTTGTAGAAACACCTGGGGAAACAATGCTGTATTTGTTTCCAGTAACCTGTAGGTAGCGCCTGTAAACTCTTTTAAATTATTTTCTGTTGCAAATTCATTACTGTCATTGGCTAAAAAATGATCGTACACCACATCAGAAAATGCACCGGAGTAAAGACGGTAGGCCGGCCTGAAATATGATTTTAATTGTTGTGTTACAGAATGTGTATCTGTAAAATTATCAATGGCACGGTGAAGCCTGATGCCTTTTTGTATTGGGCCAGGGTAATCAAATTGTTTTTTACCTTTTATAAAATCACTGATCATATTGCCCACCAGTATTGCTGGTTCATTAAAAGACAGATAAGCATGGGCCAGGTAGTTCATAATACAATGTCTTGTTCTGAATATACTATTTCGTTTTCAAAAACAGGAAACTATTGCTTAAGTTCTTTGATCCATTTTGTGATCAGCTCTAACACTTCCGGTGCAAATGTTTCTTCTAATTCTCCATACTCTGCAACAGAACATTTTTTACAATGCTGAAAAAGGTGATTGAGACCGGCCATTTCCAGAGTTGAATATTTTACTGATCTGCTTTTTTCCAAAGCCGTTTTTATTGCGGCTAAATTAGATCTTGCTGATACCTGTATATCTTTTTCACCATTAAGTGCCAGCACTGCACAATTTAAACGGGTAAGATATTGGGCCGGATCAAACTTAAAAAAATAATTGTACCAGGGTTGGCTCATTAGCCTTACCATTGCTTCGGTATAGGCAATCAGGCTTTTTTCATCCACCACACCGGTTGTTCTTTTTACCAGTAATTCGCTTTTATCCTTTTGCCAGTTCTTAAAAACAACGATGGCTTTTTCTTTCGCAATAACAGTATCTTTTTCAGCAATGATAGTGCTCACTAAATCCCTGTACATTGGTCTGAATTGTTTCTGCATTTTTTTAGAAAGCCCGTTGGAGGCTGCTACATCAACATTTTGTTGTTCCATCAGTTCAGTAATTTTAACTCCGGGCCCGGCCAGCAACACAATGAATTTTATTTCGCTTCTGTGGCTGGCTACCATTGGAGCGATCATACCGCCTTCGCTATGGCCCAATAAACCGATATTAGAAGTATCTACATCTTTTCTGGTTTTTAAATATTCAATACCGGCTTCTACATCTTTTGCAAAATCAGCAGAGGTTGCCCTGCCGAAATTACCCGTGGTTTTGCCAGCTCCCCTGTCATCCACCCTTAATACTGCAATTCCATTTCTTGTTAAGTAATCAGCGATCACAGCAAATGGTTTATGGTTCATTATAGTTTCATCTCTGTCCTGCATTCCGCTGCCGGTAATTAAAAGTACAGTGGTATAAATGGGTGCCCTGAAATATTCTACACCGGGTTCGGGAAGAGGCACGGTAAAGGTTGCACCAAACTGAATGGACTTATCTGCGTTGTTGTATACTACATCTTCTGATTTATAGGGAAATGGTGGTATGGGTGTTTGTGGACGTTTTATAGTTTTGAGAGTTACTTTGTCACTTGTTTTATTAACATTTAAAGGCAGTGACCCACCGCCCTGGTACCATTTTCCGGTAAGTTGCATTTTATCATTGCTTAAACTTCCTTCATATTTTCCGCCTATCATTTTCATCATTAAAATAACACTGTCGCTGGTAACAACAACATCATTACAAGGAAGGTTAAACGCTTTTTGATCAGGACTGTCGAATGTAGCAATATACTTGTTGTTGCTGTCTTTTGCGATATGAAAAATAATAGGTATGAGGGTGCCTTTTATGTCCAGTTTTCCTTCCCAGTTACCGGAAACCTGCTGGCCAACGGAAAAGTTGGAAAGCCCAATTGCAGCTGCAATAAAAAAGATCCACTTCATAAAATTAGTTTGTGTTTTTTAATTTATCGGAATGCCTGTATAAATTATATGAATATATAACGGGTATTATTGTCATTACTAAAATAGTACTGATGAAAACAATGAAGAATAATTTCATACTCAGTAAAAGAGCTACCACTGCCAATACCAGTCCGCCGATGAACCAGATCTTGCTGGCCAGCTGGTGAGTTAATCTCCAGTTCTCCTCGTTTTCCAGGGCCCATGGAACACGAATGCCGACAAAATAATTAGGCTTAATGCTGTGCATCAGGTTACCCAGGTAGGCGAAAAATAAACTGATGCCGCAAAAGAAAACCGGCATTCCTTCTACTTTTCCTTTTAATGTCCAGTAGCATATAAATAGCGATACAGCGCAGAATAAAATAATAATGATCACTGCAATTTTTGATAAAATAGCCGAAGTAGTTGCCGAATATTTTTTCTTGGGATCGATTTTATGGATATTTCTCATAAGAAAATAAATGCCAATTCCTATAACTGTATAAATGCCCGGCACAAGCAGAATCTCATTCTTTGCACCAAACTTATTGGGCATTCCATTAATGCCAAAATGGGTAGGTATGGTCAGCGGCAGGTCATTCCAGATAAAGGCCAGGTACACCCATGGTATAGCCATCATAATAAGTGGAAAGAATAAATGAAATAATTTAGATCGTTTCATATTTTTTTTATTTTTTTATTTTAAATTGAACAAACCATTTTACTATTTCATCCATCACGGTTGTGTTGAGAGAGTAAAAAATGAATTGCCCTTCCTTAACGGCCTCAACGAGCCCAGCCTGTTTCAGCAGGTCAAGGTGATGGGAAATACTGGGTTTACTGATATTGAACCGGTCGGCAATTTCGCCTGCGCTGAGGTCTTTCTTTTTTAAGAGCTCCAGTATTTCCCTGCGGGTTGTATCATTTAATGCTTTAAAGAGAATATTCACGTTTAGATAATTGTATATTTAGACAAATATTTAAATAAAATATCAAAAATGCAAATATTTTAATTTAAAAATCTGAAACCCGTTATGAAACCCGTCAACTTCGAAGGAATTTCCCAATAAAAGCACCTTGTGTTTATAATGAATTTTGGGAATATTGGTATATATTACTGTCAAAACAGATAATATGAAAAAAATGATATTCCTGCTGATTGCGGGGTTACCTGGGATGGCGGGGTTTTCGCAAACC
>JAYVUE010000050.1:0-4533 GCA_043788195.1 Chitinophagaceae bacterium | reverse complement strand
TGGAACAGGAGGTTTTTTTATTTACCATTTTATCCTCCGATCCTCATTTGCATGGTGCCGGGCCGGCCCATATTCTGCATGTCTTTCATGGGTTTAATTTCAACATCTTTAGGGATATCAAATTCTTTACTTTCTACTTCTTTATCCGTGATTAATTTTGTAACAACAACTGTCATTTTTCTACCCCGGTTCATATTCTTTTCATATTGCATTGGAAAACCATTTAGTTTATCCATTCCATCATTGCCGATCTGTGAACTGGCCCCGCCAAATCCACTGAATCCGCCCAACACGCCACCCGTACTATTCATACCCTGTAATTTAAGATCTGGTATATACCAAACATTTGTGCTGTCAGATTTTCCGTTTGATCGCGTAGATATTATTAGCGCTTTCTTACAATCATAACCTGCAATTTTTTTTGAACCCTCAATATATACAACAACAGTTGTTGGCGGGGTTGAAGCAAGCAGGTTTTGTTCATCACTTTGATTCCTGCTTTTCATCATACTGTCCATACGCTTGCGCATTTGTTCCTGGTCTTCATCAGTTGAATAAAACCCCATTTTTTTGCCCATCATTTCCATAATGGTGGTGGTCATTTTTTTGGTATTATCCCTAATGGTGGTTGTTCTTCCCATTTCTGTTTCGGAAAATGTTTTTACCAGGTCATCTTTTAGCCAGGTACTTGTTTTAGTTTCACCATCCCCAAAAAAACGCATGATCCTTACTTCTTCACCATTAGCTGTTGGGGAAGATGTGGGAGAAGCTTCATCCTCTTCCGGCGCAACCACAGTAGTTTTGGTTATTACCATTGCCTGGGTCATTAATTTGGGCTGAGCTAAACAGCTTAAAGTTGTCAATGCAAGTAAAATTGTAAATGTTTTTTTCATTTTATTATTGTTGAATGTCAAAAATACGAATTGATTCGTAACTGCAAAACCTTTGTTTTGTATTAAGAAGGATTTAACAAGTATACCTGTTTATGCATAAGCTTATAAATAAAACAGGTTCATAAACAAAGAAGTTAATTACTTTTACAAAAAAAATGTTATGAAGATTTTTGTTGCCGGACTTCCTTATGATCTAGATGACGCAGAATTAATGGAAATATTTGAAAAATTTGGTACTGTAATAACTGCCAAAGTTGCCATAGATAAGGAAACGGGTAAAAGCAGGGGTTTTGCATTTGTAGAAATGCCTGATAAAACTGAAGCCACTGATGCTATTGAAAGCCTGAACGATATTTCATTAGGTAAAAAACCACTTGTTGTTAAAGCAGCAGAAGAAAGAAGATAATTTTATTTATTGATCTTTTTCAGCAGCAGGTCACTGTAAGAATCAGCAATATAATCCTCAGTTTGAATATTAAAAAGTTCAGCATATTTTTTACATTGCTTTCGTAATTGATCAATGTTAAACCTGCCGTTTTTGTCAATGGCTTCTACTTCTATAAATGTTCCCAGTGTTTTCAGCCAATCGAAATGAAATTTTACATTGTCTATAAAATAGATTAGCCGTTTTTTATCAACAATAACTTTAATACCATGAACTTGTATTAAAATATCTTTTAAGGCCTTATCGGGGTTATGTTGATATAATATAACATCAGATTGTTTTGCCCCCGGCGTATTCTTCCTTTCGTAATAGATCAACGCATTTTCAATATTACCTTCCCTTAACTTTAAACGCCCTTTTGGTACATTAAAATAAGTATCCACCTGGTGGTCCTCACCAATAAACTCCGGACCCAATTCAAGTAATCTTTTTTCTAACAAATCAATTGATGCTGTTTTAGCCTTGAACTCAACATTTATTACAGGCATTCCGTTTTTTTATTTGTTTTCAAGTTTAAAACCATTGGCATCGGCATAACTCTTTTGGGCCCTTTGCATATCCTCAATAGCGGCATTCTTTTTATTTGTAAGAGCTATAATATTTTTCAATTCTACATCTCTTGCTTCCGGGGTTTTAGCCTCACCAAATTTTTTGTAAATGGAATACATACTTTTAATAAAGCTGAAATACCTGATGCCTGCTTCTTTAAAATTCTCTCCTTCCTTGGCGTCAGGAGCCGGATTATCCTTTATTTCTTTTATTTTTACTTCAACCAGTTTTTCCATTTTTTCGCCGGCAAAAGCAATGCTATCGTACAACTCTTTTTCCATATATTTTTTTACATTATCTTCTGTTGCTGTAATATCCGGTAACAGACTTTTTTCTTTTTTTACAAAATCCTGACTATAATTAAAAGCAGACTTTGATTTACAGGCGGCAAAGGCCGTTAAAAGTAGTGCAGCAAAAATCAGTTTTTTAAGCATGGTTGTTAATTTAAGTATACAATATAAAAAAATATTTCAAAATTAAACAATGATTAATCCGGTGAAACTTTAATTTTTTTATTTTTGTTTAACGATCTTGGGGTTTTTCTGTTATTTTCCTGCAATTAATCCGGCTACTTTTTTTATTTCATCACTATTAGCTATTTTTACAATTAACCACATAATAATAAAAAAGTAGTATGCAAGTTCAATATGATGTGATCATTTTAGGCGGAGGGCTAGCAGGCCTAACACTTTCTATCCAACTTAAAAGGCGGCAACCCGGTATCAGTATTCTTGTACTGGAACGGAGAAAGGACGAAGCGGTTATCGCTGCACATAAAGTAGGAGAGTCTACTGTAGAATTAGGGAGCCATTACCTGCGTGAAGTACTTGGGCTGAAGGCGTATCTCGAAAAAGATGAATTGCCAAAACACGGCCTTCGTTTCTTCTTTCCTTCACATACCAAAGATGATATTCCTACACGTGTAGAACTTGGCCCAAGAGAAAGATTACCTCAACCCAGTCACCAGCTCGACAGGGGCACTTTAGAAAATCACCTGGTTAAAGTTACAAAGGAATTGGGAACAATTTTTTTGTTTGGCGCAACAGTGAAAGACGTGGCATTAGCGGATGGTGAACATGAAGTAACCTACCTGGATAATGAACAGGAAATAAAAGTGAAAAGTAAATGGGTGGCGGATGCAACAGGGCGGGGCAGTTTTATGAAAAGAAAACTGTCATTTCAAAAGCCTATGGAGCATCATGTTAATGCTGTTTGGTGGCGTTTAAAGGGAGTGATAGATGTGGATGACTGGTCGGATAATAATGAGTGGAAAACTTACCTTAAACCCGGACTTCGTTTACTCAGTACCGTACATTTTATGGATAAAGGGTATTGGTTGTGGGTAATTCCATTAGGTTCAAAAAACACCAGTATTGGTATTGTAGCTGACCCGGCCGTGCATCCTTTTGAAACTTTTAATAAATACGAAAAAGCATTGGAATGGCTTAAAATAAATGAGCCCCGCGGTTATAAAATGCTGGAGCCCGAAACAAAAAATCTCCTTGATTTTAAAATACTTAAACACTACGCTCATCATAGCGGCAGGATCTATTGTGCCGAAGACCGGTGGGCTGTTACCGGGGAAGCCGGCGCATTTTTAGACCCGTTGTATTCCCCGGGTACTGATTTTATTGCGCTCAACAATTCATGGCTTTCGGATCTGATCATCCGCGACCTGCAGGGAGAAGATATCAGCGGAAGAGCTCACGTGTACGAACAATCGCATTTAAAACTCGTTGACAACTGGATACCCGTTTACCAGAATAAATACCTGTTGATGGGTAAAACACAGATCATGGTGATCAAGATATTCTGGGACTGGGCCACCTATTGGGCAGTTCCTACCTTGCTTTTTACCAATGAAGGATTTACTAACCTGCCGGTGGTAAAGGCTTTATTTGTTTCACCAAAAGGATTGGGAAGAAAATTCGGAGAGCTGAATACAAGAATGCAGAATATGTTTTTGGATTGGGCTAAATATGAAAACAAAATATTTGAGCACCGTTATATTGACCCTTATGACCTTCAGTATATGCGTGATTTTCAATTAGGCCTTGACGTAAAGTATGAACCTGCAGCTTTATTGGAAAAAATTGCAGAAAATATGAAAAAGTTGGAAATAATAGCCAGCGCCATCTTCCGGCTGGTAAGCACAGAAGTAAAAAACACAGCTCCGGATATGAAAGTTGATCCCTACCAGATAGATCTTAATGAAGATATTACAGGAAAAAAAATTGAGATAGAAGATCCTGAAAATATTGATCCGGCCATTTCAAAAGACGTTGACCTGATGTGGTTTTATGAGAAGAAAAAGATGGTGGAGGTTAATTAAAATTGAGGTTTTGGTTAATAAGAATAATTTTATTTTTTTACTAAGATCACAAAGGAGAAAAGGAGAAAAAAAAAGTATAGCAAATTAAGCTCTTTGCTCTCTTTTTTTCCTTTGGCCTCTTAACCAATTATGCTTATAGTTGCACTTTCCACAATAATTTTCCTGTAATAACATCAATGCCAAAAGCAAATAACATTTTTATTCCCACTAATACATTTTTTTCTATTCCATACCATTCGTACCTGAACTGCGGATTACCTCACTGGCGCAGATATGCAGTATGGCTTTTGAGTGATGGCGTATCTGTGCTTTTG
>JAYVUE010000049.1:0-6479 GCA_043788195.1 Chitinophagaceae bacterium | reverse complement strand
CAATTCCACGGTTTCAACCCAGGTTAATAATAAAGTAGAATATCATATTGGTGGATTTGCAGGTGCTGATAAGGTATTAAAGAATTTAAGTTTAACTTTTCCGGTTGGTAAACACCCAATGATATAAAAATAACTAATACGCCTGTATGTACAACGCCGGGGGCATTGGCAAAAAAAATTGCTGATAATTACAACAAAATGTTTACGATCACTGATGTACTAAATAATTAAACTTGAAAATAAGAGTTGTCATAATATTTTTTTCATTTGTATTGTTGTCAATACTGATTCTTGATGCCTGCAAAAAATCTGATACAACAACTACTGCTGATAACCCACCCTACAATCCTACTTATCTTCAATTAAAGATACCGGCAGGATGGCCGCAACCCTCCTTTAATATATATGCCAATAACCCATTGACCGAAGAAGGTTTTCAATTAGGCCGAAAATTATTTTATGATGGCAAACTAAGTAAAGACGGAAATTTTCCCTGTGGCAGTTGCCACCAGCAATTTGCAGCCTTTGCAACTTATGACCATGATTTCAGCCATGGATATAATAACAGTTTTACTGTAAGGAATGCCCCTGTTACTTTTAACCTGGCCTGGATGCCGCTTTTACATTGGGACGGCGGAATAAACCATATTGAAGTGCAACCATTAGCTCCCATTACAAACCCTGTTGAAATGGCTGAAAATATTGATAGTGTATTAAAGAAGTTGAGAAATGATGCCAACTATCCTTCCCTTTTTAAAGCCGCATTTGGCAATACCGATATCACCAGCCAGCGAATGCTGAAAGCGTTGGCACAATTTACCGGATCGATCATTTCTTCTGAATCTAAATTTGATAGATATAAAAGAGGAGAATCAACTTTAACATTCAACGAATTAAACGGCTATAATTTATTTAAATCAAAATGTGAAAGCTGCCATAAAGAACCATTGTTTACAGATAATTCTTTCAGGAATAACGGTATGGCCATCAACCCTTATTTAAATGATATTGGCCGCATGCGCATAACTAATAACCTTACTGATTCATTGAAATTTAAAGTGCCTACACTTCGTAATATCGTAGCTTCTTTCCCTTATATGCATGATGGCCGTTTTTATACACTTGGACAGGTTATTGATCATTACCGCACAGGAATAATTACCAGCCAGCCTACATTAGATCCCTTGCTGACAAGCCGGCTACCGATGACCAATTTCGAAAAACAAGACCTGATCTACTTTTTATATACTTTATCTGATACCGCGTTCATCAATAATTCCCGCTTTAAACAATATTAAATAAATTTTTCGCTAAAAAAAGAAGTTTGATATTTAACCAACCACATAGGTAATACTGTTTTAAATAAAACAGCCTGCGTAATTACCGGTCCATTTAGGTATTATTAAAATGAAATTAAAATTATAAAGGTAAATTTGAACCCAAATAGCATATAGTATTGAGCGATATAAAAAAATTAGCAGGACAAACTTTATGGTATGGTATTCCAACTATTACCAGCCGCTTCCTGGGCTATTTGATGAATATGGCGCTTCCTTTTTTTATTGCACTCCCCGAAAAAACTGCCGACCTTGTACAGGTTTATACGATCATCCCTTTTTTAAATGTATTGTATGCTTACGGATTGGAGACGGCTTATTTTCGTTTTTCCCAAACACACGATAAACAAAAATTATACAGTACCCTTTCGCTTTCACTTTTTTTTAGCAGTATTTTTTTTACAGCGATACTGTTGCTTTGCAGAAATTCATTGGCTACCGCAGCCGACCTTACCAGTCATCCTGAATACCTTTTATGGATGGCCTGCATTATTGCGATAGATAATCTTAACACTTTACCTTTTGCCAAACTACGACAGGAAAACCGTCCCCGGCGTTATGCATTTGCAAGGGTTGCAGGTATAGTAATGAATATTCTGGTGGTTATATTTTTCATGGCTATAATTCCAAAGATCCTGCAAAAAGATCCGGATAATTTTTTAAAAAATATATACAATAAAGATATTGGCCTTGGTTATTATTTATTGGGAAATCTCTGCGGCAGTGTATTTACGCTATTGATACTTTTTAAAGAAATTAAACAAATAAGTTTTCGGTTCAGTATCAAACTATGGAAAGAGGTTATGCGTTACAGTATGCCCCTGATCATTGTAGGATTGGGAGGAATGATCAATGACGTACTTAGCCGGTTGATCTACCGGCATGTGGTAGATCTGCCAAAACTACAGGCCGATCACGAACTGGGCATATTTGCAAATATTTTCAGGTTGGCCTTGCTGATCACTATAATGATACAGGCCTTCAGAATGGCAGCAGAACCTTTTTTCTTTAACAAAAGCAAGGAAGAAAATGCACAGCGAACCTATGCCCGGGTAATGAAATTTTTTGTTATTGCCTGTTGTTTTATGTTTTTATTTATTGGGTTGTTCCTTGATGTTTTTAAATGGGTGTTCATCACGTTTGCCAATCCCCGCTGGGCAGAAGGTTTGCAGGTAGTACCCTTTTTGGCACTGGGTAATATTTTCCTGGGCATTTATTACAATCTCAGTGTTTGGTATAAGTTAACCAATAAAAATATGTATGGCGCCATCATTACAATAATCGGTGCCATCATTACTATTGTACTAAATATACTGCTGATACCCCGTTTACATTATACAGGAGCGGCAATTGCCACATTCAGTTGTTATTTATTTATGATGATTTGCAGTTACTCGCTAGGTCAGAAATATTATCCTGTTCCCTATGCTGTAAAAAAATTGATCGCCTACCTATGCCTGGTAGTAATTATTTACCTGTTACATATAGGTGCGGCAAAACTGATCTCATCTTCCCTGTTATTTTCCATTAGCAGCGGTGCAGTATTCTTTGTTTTCTTTGCCTGGTTTGTAAGCCGGGTAGAGGCCAGGGAATTAGTAAAACTTCCGTTGGTCGGAAAATATTTTAAGTAATAAATCATCCTGGTTTAAAATTACCAATGCGTAAATTATTGCAATATCTTTTAAAACGCCCACTCACCTGGATGGCTAATCATGTATCGGCTTCCCCCGAAAAAGAAGTTGTATTTAAATCATTAGGCAAATTGTTTAATAGCAGCAGGAATAAAAAAAATAAACGTATCACTGTTATTGAGGTCAACAGTTCAACAGATAATTTCATCATATTCAGCGACCAGCACAAAGGGAATAAAGACAGTGCTGATGATTTTAAAAAATCTGAAGCCAATTATATTGCTGCGCTGCAATTTTATCATGCACAATGTTATAATTATATAAACCTCGGCGATTGCGAAGAACTTTGGAAATATAAACCCGAAATTGTATTGCCCCATATACATGATGCGTTACAGGCAGAAGCTTCCTTTCAGCCCGATAACAAATATTTCCGCACTTTTGGTAACCATGACCTCATTTGGAAAAATAAATGGGATGTAGACCGTTTGCTAAAAAATAATTTTAAACTTCCCATGCCTGTAAGCGAAGGGATTTTATTAAAAACAGCAATTGACCAGCAATCCATGTCTGTATTTTTAACCCATGGCCACCAGGGAGATAAAATGAGTGATAATAATGCTTTCAGTACCTGGATAGTAGCACATATCTGGGCTCCCGTTCAACGTTACCTGCATATCAATGTTAACACGCCCAGTAAAGATGATACCCTTCGTAACAAACATAATAAACTGATGTATGAATGGAGCAGAAATAAAAAAAACCTTTTACTGATCACCGGTCATACACATCAGCCGGTTTTTGCATCCGGAAAATATTCTTCCCACCCCGCCAATAAAATAAATATTGAGGGACCCCATATTAGTCCTTCTTATTTCAATACAGGTTGCTGTTGTTTCAGTGATGGTGATATTACGGGTATAGAATTAGCAGAAGGATCGATCCGCCTGATCCGATGGAAAATGGAAGGAGGCCTTTCTGTAAGGAAAATACTTGAAGAGATACTATTGAGTAAATTAATAAAAGACCTTGTTTAAAAAATGTTTTTGCAATAATGTAACCAGGTTGTTAATCGTCATCCTTTTTTACATTCCGAACAAATGCGGCTCTTTTTGGTGCAGGCATTTCTACATGAATACCTTTAATGCTTTTCCAGAGCACTTCATTTAATTCCATATCAGGTACAAGGTCTTCTTTACTGAAATCAAATTGTTCCGATCGCCTTGATAATTCGTTCCACACCATGTTGATTTCATTTAAATTGATATTGGCCGGCAGCGCTTTAAACGGATCGTAATTTGGTATAGAAGTAAAACATTTCCATAAGGGAACGGCGCCTGCATCATACTGGCTCATCGGCGGTATGCCCAATATCAATTCAACGGTTCGTAACATGCCGCTTGTTGAATAAGCGGTATGATCTACAAAATTTCTTTTTACATAAGGGCCGGCAATATAAGCGGGGCTGCGATGTGCATCTACATGATCGGGGCCATTTTGTGCATCATCTTCAAGAATAAACACTACAGATTCTTTCCAAACAGGGCTATTGCTTAAATATTCAAGGAACATGCCAACAGCAAGGTCGTTATCAGCTACCTGTGCAAATGGAGATGGCTTGTTTCTGCTCATACCAGAAGTATGGTCATTGATCAGCCTGATCGTATTTAACCTTGGCAATGCATTTATATATATCAGCGAGTCAAAATCCCTTTTCCATTGGCCAATCCTTACGGTGTCTTTTACCGATTGATCCCAACTTGTATAATAAGGACAAAAATGATCTTTCAATACAGGTATATTCGGTTTATAATCATCTGCAAATTCACCATAAGTACGGTAACTGACACCTGCTTTTTTACAATGATCCCATAAAAATCCGCCTTTATTATTAGCGATAAGGCGGGTACCTTCTGCATCATATCCTCCACCACGCCCTCCATAACTTGTAACCCAATTTTTTTCCAGGTAATCAGTGGCATAGGCGCCCATAGTCCAGTTGTGTCCATCTGCACTCACTTCACCATCTACATAAAAATTATCCAGCAAAACAAAATCCATGGCCAGTTTATGTTGATTTGGTGTGACCTGTTTTCCAAATAATACCAGACTGGTATCGCCATTACCACCGGCTACATCACCTAATACCTGGTCGTAAGTCCGGTTCTCTTTTACAATATAAAAGACATATTTTATGGGAGAAGGAATACCGATCTTCATTGGTACCGGGTTGCCTGCCTCGCCAGACGACTGTGTTTCTTTTTCCTTTGTATAAGGCGTATTTTTATATACCTGCAGTGAATAGGTGCTTAATTGTTTTTCAGAAGGCATGTCAATAATACTCATGGTTCCTTTCATCAGGTTGCCGATATATTGAGGGCCATCTTCATCGTCTACAGCATGTTTTACCCTACGTTTTATTGGGTTAGGGCCCTTTGGATTGGCGAAAGAAGAAAAGCCTTTACCATTGGTTACAAATATTTTATTCCCGATTACTTTTACACAGGTTGGGTACCATCCTACAGGAATAAAACCATTTGAAACACTGAAACCAGGCTTGCTTACATCAAATACCGCCAGGCAATTATTATCAGCATTGGCAATAAATAATTTTTTTTCATCAGCACTTAATGCAAGCCCATTGGTCGTTGAACCAGGAGGGGCATTAGGAAATAATGAAGCAACCAAAGTTTCGATAACCTTTCTTTCTTTAGTATTGATAACACTTACTGAATTATCGTTAGCATTGGCAACAAATAAATAATTACCTTTTTTTGAAAGGCATAATTCATTGGGATGGTCACCAACAGGAATTGAAGTTTTGATGGTTTTGTTTTTTGTATCAAATACTACAAGTTGATCACATCCCCAGCAACTGATATACAGTTCTTTTTTATTTGCCGAAAGCAAACAGGTATAGGCTTCTCCTTCGAGTTTAACCTGCTTAATAATGTCCTTTGTATTCAAATCAATAATATATAAAGAATTATCATCTTTGGTAACCACATACAGTAAATGACGATCGTCATCAATTGCAATTCCGGCTGGTGATATTTTATTGGGCCATTTTTTGCCCAGTTTAAAACTGTCTTTTAAAAGCAATTTTTGATCAACTATAGCATATTGTAATATCCAGTTATCATTTCCACCTCCGGCATAAAGGTATTGCTCATCTGCACTGAATGCAAGCCCCAGCCAGCTTTTAGCAATAACAATATTATCCAGAATCTTCTCTGCCTTTACATCAATAAGCTGTAGGCTTTGCTTTCCCTGCCCGTTATTGGTAACTGCCATCAGTTTTTTTGAATTGCTAACTGCCATGTTCAAAGGAAGATCGCCCAGTGGCAAACTCCTTCCAACAGGCGAAAGTGACCATCCGTTGGGTAATGTTACTGTTGTTTGGGCTGTGGCAATTGCTGACAAAAAAGTCAGAACAAGTAAAGCCAATGATCGTTGTTTCATTTGCAGATATTAAATGTTGAAAACGCTTTGTAAAACTAACTTACTTAAC
>JAYVUE010000048.1:0-3630 GCA_043788195.1 Chitinophagaceae bacterium | reverse complement strand
AAAATGGGTAAATCCGAATCCTGAACCAAGGTTGAACTTAAATTTCTTATTTGCGTAATTGATCTTGAAAGAAGGTTTATTGATAATAATGTATTGCGTGAAATTATTGGTCAATGAATCAACCTGATGGTCATATTTTCCGGTAGTAGGGGAGTAAGTATAAGTTACCTGGTCGTTTTTACCCGCATTGTAGGATATCTCATACGCCAGTTCCAGTGAGGTCTTTTTGCTCAATGGCTCGGTATACACAAGCCTTGATGAAAATTTTTGTGATGCTTTATCATTATCTTTTTGCTGATTGATGTTCTGGGCTGAAGAGGGGAGGCCATTCAAATAAGATTGGTTTAAAGATTTGAGATAATTTGTGGCATCGGTCTTCAGTAAATTCCAATCTGCATTAAGCGATAGTGTTCTTCGTTGCTTTTTAAATTTATGTTTAAAGAGGAGATTGGCAAAATATGATTCCTTATCGCTTTTGATCTTTAAAAGTTTATTGCTTTCATTTTTAAGCGTCCCCGTATTACCGCTACTGTTTGATATCCTGTCTTCTTCACTCTGGGTATGATAAAAATTTGCCTTTACTGTTAATTTAAGGCTGTTATTTGAATCTAATTTCAGGTCATAGCTGCCACTAGTTTTGATATTATACCGGTTCACATTAGTGATTACTGATGCATTTTCGTTGATCAGCGAATCACCCACCCGTGTTTGTGTAAAACGTTGCTGTCCGTTAGTGTACACCTGACTGTTATATTTAGGTGAAAGATTCACCGTATGCTTATCGTTCCACTTATTGCTGTATTGTAGCCCGGCATTAATATTGGTGATATAACCGTTACTGGTATTAACATAGGGTTCTTCATCCGAATTGCCACCCGTCCAGGAATAGGAGATATCTCCGTTGTCATCCATGGACATGCTCATATTCTCATTGTCATTACCGTATTTTTCTCTGTCTTGCCAGGCTAAACCATCCTGCCCTGTATTACCCATTAACAGGAACCCGGTAATTTTGCGCTTGCCCTTGAATGATCCCAGTAAAATATTGTTATTATAACGGCTGTCAATACCCTTCAACAATCCACCCGCCAATTCAACTTTACCGAAATAACCCTTCTTTTTATCTTCCTTCAGTTTCAGGTTGATTGTTTTTTGAGTATTACCGTCATCAATACCCGTAAATTCGGATTGCTCGCTTTTTTTATCAAATACCTGAACTTCTTTTACTGCATCGGCCCGCAGGTTCTTTACTGCCATACCGGGGTCATCGCCAAAAAACTCTTCACCATCTACCAGCACTTTGGTTACCTGCTGACCCATGGCGGTAATTTTTCCGTTCTTATCTACCTGTATTCCCGGCAATTTTTTTAATAATTCCTCTACGTTGGCATTGGCACTAACTTTAAAACTATCGGCCGTGTAAATGGTAGTATCTCCTTTTATCCGGATGGGGTTACCGCTTTTCACTATTACTTCTGTCAACAACTTACTTTTTGAAGTTAGCGCAATAGTAGGGATTTTCATTTCAGCAATGGATATTTCAATATTATCTACCACATTGGCAAAATACGGGTGAGTGGCCATAATGATATAGTTGCCTGGCTTAATATTTTTAAATGAATAATTGCCATTGGCATCCGACCGGGTAAATTTGTAAAGTATTGAATCTTTAGTTGTAAGTAGTGCGATCACAACATTTTGAACTCCTTTATGTTGAATAGTATCTTTTACAATACCTGTAACAATTATAGTTTGAGCCTTTGCAGATAAGAAAAAAAAGAAAAATAAAATGAGCAGGGTTGATAGTTTGTACATAAGTCAGGTCAGTTGATAAAAAGCCGGGATTAAAATAACAAGGTAAATGTCACCAATAAAAATGTTAAAACTTTGCAATGAATACTTAAATTTACGTTAAAACAAAAATCAAAAAAAGCAATATATAGAAACGATCAATTATTTTGAATGGCAAGTATCTCTAGACAAATGGCAGGGAATAAAAAAATAACTGTTTTACCTGAATCAGATATTCATACAATATTAAATTATGAGGATGAACATTTCATAGACTGCACAAAACCTGTTTGGAATTATTCCTTATTTGGCAAAGAAGATATTATCAATTTTAAAAACGGCACTTTATACAATGCGTTTGAAAAATTTGGCAGTCGTAGTATTGAAGTATTAAACAAGAAAGGGTTTTATTTTTCTGTATGGGCACCCAATGCTACAGCAGTATCAGTTATTGGTAATTTTAATGGCTGGAAAAAGCAACTACATCCCTTATTTGTCCGACTCGATAAATCAGGGATATGGGAAGGATTTATTCCGGGATTTAAAGAAGGCGAATCCTATAAATATTATATCAAGGGTTTTAAAGGTATAGAATTAAAAAAAGGCGATCCCTATGCAAATTATTGGGAACTACGCCCAGGTACGGCATCCATCAGCCGGGATATAAAACCGGCATGGACAGATACTAAGTGGATGAAAAAGAGAAAGAAAAACAATGCCCTTACATCACCCTGTAGCATATACGAAGTACATTTGGGAAGCTGGATGCGCCCGGTAAGAACAGACGAAGAAAGTTTTAATACTTATGCCCAATTTGCCGAACACCTGGTACCCTATGTAAAAAAAATGGGATTTACACATGTAGAGTTGATGCCGGTGATGGAATTTCCCTACGATGGCAGTTGGGGATACCAGGGCGTAGGTTTTTTTGCTCCAACATCACGTTTTGGCACACCCGAAGAGTTTATGGCATTGATCAATGCGTTTCACCTGGCTGATATTGGTGTAATACTGGATTGGGTGCCATCGCATTTCCCTTATGATGCGCATGGTTTATTTATGTTTGACGGAACACATACTTATGAATATGCCGACATGCAAAAAGGGTATCACCCCGATTGGAACAGTTATATTTTTAATTATAAAAGGGGAGAGGTAAAATCGTTCCTCATCAGTAGTGCCAGGTACTGGTTTAGCCAATTTCATATTGATGGTATTCGTGTGGATGCTGTAAGCTCTGTATTACGACTTGATTATTCCAGGAACGAAGGAGAGTGGACGCCTAATGAATTTGGAGACAATGGGAATCTGGAGGCTATTGAATTTGTAAAACATTTAAATGAAACGATCTACCGCGATTTTCCTGATGTTCAAACCATTGCTGAAGAAGCCACAGACTGGCCAAAAATATCGAAACCGACTACAGAAGGCGGGCTTGGGTTTGGCATGAAATGGATGATGGGCTGGATGCATGATACGCTCACTTATTTTAAGATGGATCCCCTGATGCGCCAGTTTCACCAGGATAAATTTTCATTTAGTATGATGTACTATTATGATGAGAATTTTTTATTACCATTAAGTCATGATGAAGTGGTACATGGCAAAAGCCCAATGATCCATAAAATGCCCGGTGATGAATGGCAGAAATTTGCCAATCTGCGATTACTCTATACCTATATGTTCACGCACCCTGGCGCCAAGCTATTATTTATGGGCAATGAATTTGCACAAACAACAGAATGGAATTATAAGACTGAGCTGAGCTGGGAATTGCTACAATTTGATTGCCATAAAATGATGCAGGAGTGTGTAAAAGACCTTAATCATTTGTATAAA